>JANNGQ010000295.1:0-2910 GCA_031403975.1 Planctomycetota bacterium | reverse complement strand
TTGAAATGGTCAGCTGGAGCGATCGCGTTCCTTTGGTTCATGACACCAATTCCGGCGTCGATGATTGTGGGTTTCAGCCTGCCGCTGCAAGAGGTCTCGGCAAAGATCTCGACCTGGACCCTGCACTTGCTGGCGCAGCCGGCCGTACGGCAGGGCACAACGATCAGCCTGGGTGAGCAGATTCTGGAAGTGGAACGTGCGTGCAGCGGACTGCGAATCTGTTATGGGATTCTGGCCCTTGCGGTGGCCTATGTGGTGCTCGTGCGTCCCGGAATACTGCGAGCCATAGTCCTGATTGCGACGGCAATTCCCGTCGCAATTCTCGCCAACTCCTTGCGAGTGACTGTCACGGGGTTATTGTTTCTGGTTGTGTCGGGCGAACAGGCACATAAGTACGCTCATGATTTTGCCGGCATGTTGATGCTGCCTCTGGCTGTGGCAATGCTGTGGCTGGTCCATTTGACCATGGAAAAGGTCATCGCGGCGTTTGAACGATCTCCCACTGCCGGTGGTGTGCTGGTCCTCAAAGCAGGTTTGCCGATCATTGTTGTGGCGACTGGTCTGGTTCTATGGCAACAACGGCAGGCCGACGCAGCTGTCGGCACGCTCCTGCAGATAGCCGCACGCCATGAAAAAGAAGGATTGCAATATCAGGCCGACAGGAAGGTCGAAGAATACCTGAACGCCTGGCGCATGGCGGCGATGTTCCTCGATCGCTACTGTCGTGTACGTTCGGCGGACGCAGAAGCGGCCCACCGACTGGCGGTTGCCGCAGAGCGAATTGCCTTGAGCCCGCCCGGATTTGTCCGTGCTGCCCGACTCTATGAACAGGCATGGAGCATAAAGAAAGACGACAATGAACTGCTCTTCAAGGAGGCTCGTCTGGCACTTGCTGGCGACGACTTTGTAAGGGCCATTGCAGCAGCCGAGAAACTGTTGGAGAAAACTTCGCAGTCGACCGACTCTGCCAAAGCTGAGCATCTGCTCGCCTTTCAATTAAAGGTTCTGGCGCAGATTAAGGATGCCGATCGGTTGAACACCGACACCACATGGACCGAGGTAACAAAGACTCTGCAGCAAGGCATCGTCGACGAATTGGACCCCGTGTCCTGCTCCTACCAGCTGGCGGTGATCTATCGTCAACGCCCCGTCGATTCGATCTCGGTACGACAGCGGGTGGAGGAAGCCGGAAAGGTCCTTGACAATCTGGTGACGAACCGCCCCCTGGATCCCCTCGCCTGGTTCGCCCGCCATTCCTATCATCAGGTGTTTCCGGAGCCGGCAGTTGATCCCGCCGCATCTCCTGCAACCAGCGAAGATCCGGTCACCGATTCTGCGACGGAAGCGAGTGGCCATCCTGCATCGGACGCAAGTACCGCGGCCTCCGGAACAGAGTCACAAGGCGCGGATGCGGACTTGGCTCGTGCCATTGCTCTGGCGACCGAGAATCCGACCGCGGAAACGCACCCCATCTGGCTGGCCGCCGGAGAACGTGAATTCGCGAACAAGAAATACAACGAGGGACGACCGTACTTCGAGAATGCCCTGAAGGCAAATCCCGGGCATGTCCGGGCGTACCTGCAACTCGCACGTCTGGAGACAGGCTTCGATGGTGAAATCAGGCCCGGCAAGGAAGTCACTGCGGACCAGCGGAACGCGGCGATCGCGATTCTGAAACAAGGGTTGTTGCACGAAGATTTGAAGCACCATGTCCTGCTGCGCGTGGAGTTGGTCAAACAGCAATTGCAGTCGCTGGATCAGGTGCAAGTTGCGGAAGCCAATCAGGAAATTCGAGAACTCAAGAGCGATTTTCAAAAGCTGTCATCGGAGTATGGGTTGCCGCTGCAGCTCGACCTGGCCCTTGAGGAATCACAGATCTACGCGGACGCAGGTGATCCGGCCAACGCTTCGCAATTGCTGGAATCCGTCCTGACGTCTGCCGAGATCAAGGCCATGCCGGCAGGCAGTGGGTTGCTGAGCAAGTCCTGGCTGACGCTGGGTGCCTATTACGAACAACAGGGTTTGACCGACAAGGCCAACGCCTGTTTCGATCAAGCCACGACTCTTGAACCGACGTCCGTCCCGACAGTCCTGTATCAGGCGTTCAATGCGGAACGGACGAACAATATTTCGGCCGCCGCTGACTTTTACGAAGACGCGGCATCGCGAGGAGGAAATCGCCCAAAACCCTGGCTGGCACTTGCCCGCAACGAACTGCGTCAACAGATTTCCCGGGCACCGTCGCAACGGGATTTCACCAGGTTTGCGGATGCCATGTCGAGTGCCAGGAAGGCGAATGCTCCGCTCGACGAGACGGCTGTCATCGACGCGGAGTTTCTGATTTCTCAGGGCAACACTAAAGAAGCGCTGAGTACTCTGGAAGACGCGGTATCGAAATACCCGGAATCTGCAGGACTCTGGCGCGGTCTGGCAATCCTGCGCCAGGCCGAAGGAGATGAGTCAGGGGCACAGGCGGCCCTGACACGGTATCAGGAAACGACTGAAGACCCGCTGCAGTTGGCGCTGTTGAAGACCGACCTGCTGGTTCGCACACAGGACTGGGACAACGCCCGTCAGGTTCTGAACGAGGCACTGACGACCGCATCCGATTTGAAAGACATGCGACTGTTGCATGGTCAGCTGGTGCAGATTGAGTTGCTCAATAACAACGTCGAGACTGCTCAACAACTTTTGGAACAATTTGCGCAGCAGCATCCCGATGATCTGACAGCGTTGACGCAGCTGGCAGACTTTTACTGGGGACGACAGGAACTTGGCCTGTTCGAACAGATGGAACAAGCCCTGAAAAAACTGGAAGGTGAAAATGGCCTCTTCTGGAGAGAACTGCGTGCACGCCGATTGATTGAACTGGCCCGCCAGAATCCGGACCAGGCGGCAGGCGATGCTTTG
>JANNGQ010000294.1:0-3036 GCA_031403975.1 Planctomycetota bacterium | reverse complement strand
CGACAGTTTCTTAAGTCATTCCCGGAGACCATACTGCTACTCAGAGAGGACGGACGATGGCAGAGTTGACGGCTTGTTCGAAATGCGGACGCAATTTGCCGAACGACGCACCGAAGGGACTTTGCCCGGCTTGTCTGCTGGCCGCGGTGGTATCGGAGCCGGAACCGTCGCGTGTGGAGGATCGGTTTCACTCACCTACAACGCCGGGGCCAGCCCGGTTTGTGCCGCCCTCGGTCGCCTCCCTTGAGCCGCTCTTTCCGCAGCTGGAGATCCTTGGTCTGCTCGGGCATGGCGGAATGGGAGCCGTGTACAAGGCTCGGCAGAAGAAGCTCGATCGCCTGGTCGCGCTGAAAATCATTCGTCCGGAAGCCGCGGCCGATCCGGCGTTTGCGGTGCGATTCAACCGGGAAGCCCGCACGCTGGCTCGGCTCAGTCATCCGCACATCGTCGCCGTACACGATTTCGGCGAAGCCGGGCCATCGACGCTCGGAGCCGCTGTGCAGTCCGGGCCGGTGTTCTACTTCCTGATGGAATACGTCGACGGAGCAAACCTGCGGCAACTCATGGATGGTGCCCGGCTGGAACCGTCGCAGGCACTGGCGATCGTGCCGCAGGTGTGTGAGGCTCTGCAGTTCGCTCATGACGAAGGCGTGGTGCATCGCGACATCAAACCGGAGAACATCCTTGTTGACTCAAAGGGGCGCGTGAAAATCGCAGACTTCGGGCTCGCGAAACTCGTGACCGGTTCGGCGGACGATTTCACACTCACGGCCACTCACCAGGTCATGGGCACACCGCGCTACATGGCTCCGGAACAGATGGAAGGCTCACACGCCGTCGATCATCGGGCCGACATCTATTCGCTCGGCGTCGTGTTCTACGAAATGTTGACAGGGCAAGTTCCCGCAGGACACTTCGATCCGCCGTCGAAGAAGGCCGAGACCGATCCTCGCCTGGACGCGATTGTCCTTCGAGCCATGGCGCGGGAACCGGAACGAAGGTTTCAACAGGCTGGCGATTTTCGCTCCGAAGTGGAACAGACAAAGTCTGCCACCGGGCATGCTGCAAGTGCGAGTACCACCCGATCGTTGTCAACCCGGTCGTCCCAGAACGCTGTTCCCGCGTTGTCGTCGTTCCTCAGTCAGGAATTTCGGGCGGTCTACCGCTGGGCTGGCCAGGCGGCCGCCGACACCGAGGGAAGCACGGAAAACTACTCAGGCCCGCAATGGCTCATGCTGCTGCTGTGCATGGTTGCCGGTGCAATGATGTTCGCCCCGTGGTTTGATTTGTATGTGACAGACCCGGCTACTGTTCGAGGCCTGAATTCCGTCGACCAGGTCTTGTACGGACGAGTGCCAGCGTATCATCGCGAGTTCCTGCCGCTGGATCTCCTGTCCGGAGTCTTCTGCGGCATCGCCCTGTCGCTGCTGTTCGGCTTGCAGGCGGTTGCGATGAGCCGACGCCAGCCGTGGCTTCCTGGGAGCGTCCTGCGACTGTTACTGTGCAGTCTGGCACTGTTCTGCTTCATGGCACATCGGATGGACCTTTCGCATTGGCGTGTGCCCGTCTTCAGCGATTCAGAAAACGGGGCTCCGCCAGTGCAGACGATCGGAGATTACGGCAACGGCAGGGGACAGGCTGAACTCGCTCGTCTGCATCACGTCGTCGAGTATCGCATACCCTTCTATCTCACGATTGGCTGTCTCTTTCCGTTGCTGTGTCTGCTGGGAATTGATCTGCGACATACGAATCTGCTCCGGACACGGAAACCGAACGCCGACAAGGCAGCGATGCTTCCTGACGCAATGGTGACAGACCGACGAAACGGATCGCAGCTCGAACCGACGCTCGGTCTCTCCCCCGCGGAGAATCCGCTGAATCTGCCAGCACGTCTGCTGATGTGGATTGCCGTCCTGCTCTTTGGAAGTCTGTTGCTGCTGTTCGCTATGATATTCATGACCAAGACGTTCGTGAGAGTCGAAGGGGAGTTGCGGCATACAGGTGGTCCTCCCGCCATGCTGGTGATCTTGCTGTTGTTTCCGATTGCCGCCGCCATTCTTCAGTCAGCCCTGGCCATTGTGGCTTCCTGCGGAGTACGGCGCGGGCAGCTGCGAGGGCTGGCCGTTGCTGTTTGTGTGATCCTGCTGTTTCCGTTGACGATCACATGGCCCGTCACGATGCCGCTGGCAGCATGGTGCCTTGCCGTGTTATGTCGACCTGATGTCAGGCGACTGTTCATTTCAGAAGACGGAGACCGAATCTCGGGAAGAAGCAAAGCGAAACCGGACCCGCCTGGTCGAGTCGCCTCATGGTTGCGACGAGCGGCGATTGTCCTTGCGTGCAGCGCTGCCGCGACGCTTGTCTTGCTGGCCGCGATCATCGACGGTCCGTTGGGAGCCTACGGAGGCGACGATGAAGTCCTGATCACTCTTTGCGCAGCTCAGGTGTTGTGTTTTCCTCTGGCGGTAGCTGCGTTCGTGGCGGCAAGTGGACTTCCAGAGCGGCGACTGCGGACACTTGCCATGGTGGTCAGCGTGCTCTTTCTGCTGCCGCTTTCGCCTGCATGGCTGATCACTTTGCCGGTAGGTGCGTGGAGCCTTTCCGTGCTGCTGCGAAAGGAACTCGTGGCGTGGTTTGATGGCATCGATGGGCGAGAGACCACCATCTCGGCGAAGCCGCAGCCAGCATTTTCCTGGGGTTGGCTCGCATTCGGAGTCACCGTGCTGTTGTCGGCCTTCGGGCTGATTCTTTTTGCCCAGTGGCAAACCGATTCGGCCTGGGTGCTCGTCTCAGTGTGCGTCGTCTGGTTCTTCATTGGTCTTCTTGGCGAGGAAGTGAACAACAAATCGCCGGAACCCGTAATGATTACTATCGCAGGCATTGCGATTCCGTTGAGTCTGTTGCTGATCGGGTTTGCCGTGTCGCAGACGAGTTCTGCATGGCCGCTGGCTGCTTTCATTCTGTTTCTCGGTGCTTTCGGCGCTGGTGTTTCTGCTGGTGAATCCGACAACGACGAGGACAAATCCGGAAACGGTG
>JANNGQ010000293.1:0-3067 GCA_031403975.1 Planctomycetota bacterium | reverse complement strand
GTACTCGACTACCTTCTCAACAACTTCTCGCTGCTGATTCACTTTGATCGGGTAGACGCAGGCATACTTGCCACTGTAAGCGTGTTCCTTGATCGCATCGGCGAAGGCCTTGTGCAGAACGTACAGCCGATCGCGGATGATGCCGTTGAATCGCAGCAGCACAGGCACATCCAGCCCTCGCATCTGCAGACGTTCGACCAGTTCCTTCAGGTCAATCGAATGTGCCGGATTCCGATCCGGATGGACCTGCACATTGCCGTTCTGACTGACGGAGAAATATCCGTTACCCCAGCGCGGGACCTCGTACATCTCGGCAGCGTCAACGGTGTTCCAGTGCGACGGTGATTCGTCAATCATTCCCTGAGCAACTCCACTTCTGAATACGAATTGACTCACGACACGGAGTGTCGTGGCACAATTGCTCAGGCTCTGATTCTGGCTTTCGACTGAACCCGGTCCAGAGCCCAGACCAGGATCGGGCTGGCGATGTAGATCGAGCTGTATGTTCCCGCAACGCAGCCGATCAGAAGGCACCATGCAAACCCGTGAATGCCGGCTCCGCCGAAGGCGTACAGAATGAACACGACGATGAAGACTGTTGTGGCCGTCAGAATCGTTCGACCCAGCGTCTGATTCATTGCGAGGTTTATCATCGGAACGGTGATGGCAGGGTTCTTGCCGCGAACTTCTCGGATGCGGTCAAACACCACGATCGTGTCATTCAGCGAATAACCCACAAGGGTCAGAAACGCAGCAATCATCGGCAGATTGATGCGGAAGTCGTCGATCAGCAATGCGTCACCGAACGGAGTTCCGCTGACCCAGCTGGCCATCGCCACAAATCCGAGACTGACCAGGACGTCATGGATCAGAGCGACCACTGCGGCCAGTCCGAACACGATATTCTGGAACCGGAACCAGATGTATGCGGAGATCACCAGAATGCTGACCACGATGGCAATCACGGCTTTCTCTTTCATTTCGTATGCGACAGCGGACGCAAACGTATTCACTTCGTCAAACAGCGGTGTCGAAGCCATCGTCGACTGAATCGACGTCAGTGCTGCCTGGAAGTCTTCCGCGAGGACCGCAGGCACAACTCGAACCGTCAGTTTGTTGTATTTCTTCACGCCGCGTTCACCTGAACTGGTGCCGGAGCCTTCGATTCCCTCCAGACTGAACATTTCCTGAGCGGCAGGGTACTTGCTGCCGTCGCCAAGGGTCTCAAGAGCAGCTGTCAGCATATCGCTGACGGTGCCGGAAGCGACTTCCTCAGAAAACGTAAGCTCAGCTGCCGAGCCGCCTTTGAACCGCATCCTCGAAATTGCCTCTGCGGATTCATCTTTTTCACCAATCGTCACAGGAGAAATCGCTCCGAAATCCAGTGACACCATTCGCAGCTTGATGGACTCATGGCCTTCAAACGCCTTGAACACCATTTCGCTGACTCGCTGTTCTGCTGATTTCGTCGGTGCAGACCCGGTTCCTTCCGCCGAACCATCTTCGCCGTGAGTATCCTTTTCGGTCGATCGCAGCCTGAAATAATGACCGACGCCTTCCTGCGTATCCGCCCCGACAGTCAAGCGTTCCAGAGTGAACTCATCTCCGAACTGAGTCTTCAAGGCGGCGGCGACCTCGTCGGTCTTCTGAGCTTCCGTGGTCTGGAAGGAGACCATCGTTCCGCCCGTGAAGTCAATGTCGTAGTTCTTTTCGCCGCGAATGGCAAAAGCCACGAGTCCCAGAGAAATAATCGCAATCGAAATGCCGCACCAGAGGACGCGGTGTTTCAGGAAATCGAGCTTCGTTTCTCCGAGGAACTGCATCATGGTGAGCTTCGTCAGCCAGCGGCGTTTTTCGGCGATGTCAAACAGCAGGCGTCCGACGACAAGCACGGTGTACATGCTGATGGCCAGGCCGAGGAACAGAGTGACGGCGAATCCCTTGATCTGGTCGGTCCCGATCGCGAAAAGGATTACGGCTGTCAGCAGCGTGGTGATATTTGCATCAAAGATCGTTACAAACGCTTTCTCGAAGCCGTTCTGAATGGCCATGCGGACGCTGGAGCCCTTGGCAACCTCTTCACGCATACGTTCATAGATCAGCACGTTGGCGTCGACCGCCATCCCGATTGTGAGCACGATGCCCGCGATGCCCGGCAGCGTGAACGTGGCATCGATCGCAACCATTGCAGCCACGGTCAGCAGCAGGTTCAGCATCAGCGAGATCACCGCCACGATGCCGGAGAACCGGTAATAGATCAGCATAAAGACCACGACCGCGAGTCCGCTGACCAGAGTGGCATTCACACCCTTATTGCGGACGTCGGCACCCAGCGTCGGGTCGACAGTTGCTTCGCTGAGCGGCTTCGGATCAATCGGAACTTCCAGTGCTCCTGCATTCAGAACGGCCGTCAGTTCGTCGGCTTCCGCTCGGGTAAATCCCGATCCGCCGCCTTCAATCTGGCCTCGAGTCGTAATCTGACTGTTAATGTTCGGCGCACTGAAGACCTTGCCATCCAGCACAATCGCCAGCTTTCGCGGTGCAAGGCCGGTCTTCGGCAGATTGTTACCTGTCAGCTGACCAAACAGGTACCCGCCGTTCTGGTCAAATATGAAGGACACGACAATCTCTCCGCTCGGATCAAAATCCGTCATGGCGTTGCGGAGGTATTTACCGGTCACCTGGTTCGCCGGCTCGCCAACCAGCAGCAGGTATTCTTCCGTATCGTACTTTTCCTGCCTGCCGCCGACCTCCCGGATCTTTTCCACTTTGCGGCTGATGACATCGCTGCCGGGCATCAACTGAGGCACACCATTCTTTTCGAAGGCCGGAATCCAGCGGGCCTCGACATTACCGCCGACACGGAGTTCCGGTACGGATTTATCCAGGGCCTGTGCGTCACGAACAATCTGTTGATCTGTGTTATCCGCACAGATGAAGAATTCCAGACTGCCCGGCCGGGTGTTCTGTCGTGGGTTTTCATCCACCGACTGGGGTTCTGCACCCGGTAAGATGAGGTCGGTGCGGGCGGCACCGACTTGTACGACAGGGATTTCTTCAGTCCCGC
>JANNGQ010000292.1:0-3422 GCA_031403975.1 Planctomycetota bacterium | reverse complement strand
CCGTGCAGAGCACAATCCCTAACCAGCCGACGACCTCAATCCGCCGCGACAGCATCCATGTCACAAGCAGACAACAGCACGCCGCCAGAGTGTTCGTCCCGCCGGGAATATTCCATTTTGCCAGGAACTCAGACAACTCCGGCCAGATGAATTCGACATACGGCATTGCACCGATGTAACCCGACGCGACCTCCATTGTGCCGCTGACAAGGAATTGCCACACAAACAGAAACGGCAGCATCCTGGCCCATACGGATTTCCTTTTTCCGAAGATCTGGCTCAGAAAATGATATGTACCGCCGCTGCCCGGCAACGCGGCTCCCAGTTCGCTCCAGACGAGTCCATCGCAAATCACCAGCACCGCCGCAATCACCCACGCGATCAGCGCCTGAGGCCCGTGCATTGCCGCAATGAACAACGGAATCGTGATGAACGGCCCGATCCCCACCATATTCGAAACATTCAACGCGATCGACTGAGTCAACCCGAGGCCGCGAATCAGTTTCGGATTCGGTTCTGAATCTGCCGCTGCTTTGTGTTGATCTGGTTTCGGTGGTAAGTATGGATTGCTCACAGCACAGTCTTCCACAGCGCTGCGGGGCAGCGGATCCTCGTTTCTGATATGATGCCAGCGAGCATCTGCTCGCTGGATTCTCCGGAGCACACTCTAACCGATCGAATCAAAATGTGTTGAAGGAGTCCTCCGGACATGATGTATCAAAACCGAGCCGCCCGGATTATGCTGCAAGTGCTGGTTTTTGCTGTGTCAACCGGAGGACTGCAATGCGACCCTCAGCAGGGCCGGGCGCAGAACCTGCGACACGCTTCGATTGCCCATCCCGGCGACCCTCGGGCCGACGCGTTTTCGGCTGACGTGTGGCGACATGAGAGTCGGATCATTGATCTGCACCAGCATATTGAAGCGGTTCCCGAGCGGTACCATCGCGCTGTCGGAATTCTGGACCGATCCGGCGTCGGTCTGGGAGTCATTCTCGGCGCGGGGACGGTCACAATCCAAAAGGACGGACAGCCGTCGGAATTTCAGAAGGCTCGGGAACTCGCCGATTCACTCTACCCCGGTCGGTTTATGCATCACATGATGCTGGATTACAGCGGCTG
Organism: Planctomycetota bacterium; assembly: GCA_031403975.1. Lineage (GTDB taxonomy): Bacteria > Planctomycetota > Planctomycetia > Planctomycetales > Planctomycetaceae > SXXK01. Next base: position 2,303 of record JANNGQ010000292.1, on the reverse strand, counting down.
GGATGATGCCGGGTGGAGCAGTCGCGCTGTCGAACAGATCAACGAAGGTCATCGCCTGGGAGCCTCGGGGCTGAAAGAATTCAAACGGCTGGGGCTGTTTCTCAAGGACGCCGGCGGCAATTTGATTCACATCGACGACCCCAGGCTTGATCCCGTCTGGCAGCGCTGTGCGGAACTCAGCATGCCGGTGTCGATTCACGTCGGCGATCCGAAAGCGTTCTGGCTTCCGTACGATGAATCCAACGAGCGATGGACGGAACTCCGGGATCATCGCAACTGGTGGTTCGGGGATCCGGCGCAGCATCCGCCACGGATGCAGCTTCTGGACGCATTGAACCGCGTCATCCAACGCCATCCGAAAACGACGTTCATCTGCGTTCATTTTGCAAATAATCCGGAAGACCTCGACTGGGTCGAACAGTCGCTCGATCGCTGGCCCAACATGTATGCGGACATGGCCGCGAGGATTCCCGAGATTGGCCGTCACGATCCGGCGAAGGTACTTCGGTTGTTTGAAAAGCACCAGGACCGGATTCTGTTTGCGACCGACTTCATGGTCTATAACAAGCTGATTCTGGGTTCTGGCGGAGATGCGGAAAATCCCACCGATGATGAGGGCGTTGAGTTCTTCATGAAGTGCTGGCGCTGGATGGAGACCGATGACCGCGACTGGGCTCATATGACTCCGATCCAGGGAAACTGGCTGATCAGCAGCATCAAACTGCCGCCCGCCGCCTGCCGGAAAATCTACTTCGACAACGCTCGCCGCATATTCGCCCGATCCATTCCGCTGCCGGTCGTGCAGGCAAAACGCATCGATCGGGATTTCGTTCCGGATGGCTCGCTGGATGAAGCCGAGTGGCAGCAGGCGATTCCCGTCCGGCTGGAATACCAGTCCGTCGACAGTACCGCGAATCCAGATCTGAGCACGCCCGTGCGGCTGCTCTGGTCGGACAAATTCCTGTACCTGAGCTATGAATGCCCGTACACGAAACTCAGCATCTGGTCGCCGCCGCAGAAACAGGAACGTCTCGGGCTGTGGGACTACGACGTCGTCGAAGCGTTTATCGGTTCTGAGCCCGAACACATCAGTCGCTACACAGAGTACGAATGGGCACCCAGCGGAGAAACACTCGACCTGAAACTCGACCTGCCTCAAAAAGACTTCGCATGGACGGCCAACGCGGAATCGGCAGTCGTGGTCGACGAAGCTGCCAAAGTCTGGCGCGTCGAGGTTCGCATCCCGCTGACGGCATTGAGCTCAACCGGACCTCAGTCAGGCACTCGCTGGAAAATCAACCTTTACCGGCACGATCGACACGACAAGGCCTTTCTGGCGATGTCGCCGACGCTCACCGGCACGTTCCACGCGCCGGAACGCTTTGGATGGCTGGAATTCTCACCCAATTGACGGACACGCAATGCCGACAAAACGCCCGAACCGAAAACGCCCTCGATCCGGAGCCAATTCAGAATTCGGACTCCATGTGGGCCAAGCTTCCAGCCTGACTGCGCTCTTTGTGGGGCAGGCTTCCAGCCTGCCTGGACTTTTAAAAACGCAGTGTGCTCGAATCGACAAGGCGGGCTGGAAGCCTGCCTCACGATAAAACCGACCGCCCGCAGGGCCAACGGGGTCGAACGCTGGACAGTCGAATCAGCCCTTTGCAGCGGCAAATCGTTTTGCGACTTCCGTCCAGTTGACGAGGTTCCAGAAGGCGGCGATGTAATCCGGCCGGCGATTCTGGAAGTTGAGATAGTAGGCATGTTCCCAGACATCCAGACCCAGAATCGGCGTCCTGCCCTCTGACAGCGGTGTGTCTTGATTCGCCGTACTTTCAATCACAAGTGTCTTGTCGGCCTTGACGCTCAGCCACGCCCAGCCGCTGCCGAAGCGAGTGGCACCAGCCTTGGCGAACTGCTCCTTAAAGGCATCGAACGTTCCGCAGGCCGTATTGATCGCGGTGGCCAGATCGCCTGCCGGAGCTCCGCCGCCGGTCGGAGACAGAACCGTCCAGAACAGCGAATGGTTCGCATGTCCGCCGCCGTTGTTGCGTACCACCGTGCGGATATTTTCAGGGACTGTGCTGAGTCCCCGCATCAGTTCATCGACAGGCTTGTCGGCCAGCGGAGATCCCTCCAGCGCGGTGTTCACATTGTTGATGTACGCCTGGTGGTGTTTGCCAGGGGATCGAGCTGCATCAGCGTTTATGGCTTCCATCGCAGAAGGGCTTGGTGAGGCTGTGGCCGCACCCGCAGAGCTTCACTTGGCCGGGGATCTTGGTCGGCGGGGGTACCAGGACCGT
>JANNGQ010000291.1:0-2838 GCA_031403975.1 Planctomycetota bacterium | reverse complement strand
TTCGTCGTCTCTTTCCTGCCCATCACACTGTTGAGGCCGGTTTCCCGGCAGCCCGATCCCAGAGTTCTTCCCAGGGGACGACGGACAAACTCCGGCTGGAATTGCCTGTCCGTTCGCAAGTCGTTGATCGACTACGTACTCTTCTTACCAAAGCCGGGAGTTTTTGCAGGGCGGCTTTCCAGGTCGAGGGTCAGAGCCGGCGATCATTCGTGAATTCGGCTCACACTGCAGCGCTCAGCCCCGGCCGTCGCCGGATCCGCGCCGGCGCTGCCTGATTAAGATTGATTCCGTGAGAATCTCCGTGCGAACCAGTTTTCTTCGTTGTTGCGTTGCCGTGATTCTCATTTCGGGTGGATTGAGTACCGGGTTCGCTGCTACCGCGGATGAACGGTCGTTCCAGAATGAACGTACTTCAGCGAGTACAGCGTCCGACTTGTTATCGGGCACCGTCGAATCCGACCGGGGGGCTGCCGGTACAGCAGAACAGCGTACGACTCGAACCTGGCTGCTTCTGACGGCCTACTGCGCTGCCATTGTAGCGGCGTCGATCTTTGGAGGCTGGCTGCCGTCTTTGATCCGGCTGACTCACACGCGGATGCAGACCATCATCAGCTTCGTTGGCGGACTGATGCTGGGGATCGGTGTTTTTCATCTCCTGCCGCATTCGCTGCATGGCAGTCATTCGCCGGACAGCACAGCATGGTGGATGATGAGCGGCATCCTGACCATGTTTTTGCTCATTCGCAGTTTTCATTTTCACCATCACGGTCCTCTGGAGATCTCCACGGCTGAAGAGGAACCGTGTGCCGGACTGCATGATCATGACCATGATCACGACGATGCCCGCGGACAACGTCACTTCCCTGCGGACCAGCCACATTGCCATCATGCGCACCAGCTCAGCTGGCTGGGGATCGCGATCGGGCTGTCCCTGCACACATTGATCGATGGAATGGCATTGGCAGCCAGTGTCCAGGCCAAGTCAACTTATCCATCATTCCTGTCCCTGTTCGGATTCGGTACCTTCCTGGCGATTGTGCTGCACAAGCCGCTGGACGCTGTGTCGATCACGTCACTCATGGCCGGCAGCGGCTGGACACCACACTCCCGACTGCTGGTCAACCTCGGTTTCTCGGCGATGTGTCCGTTAGGAGCACTGCTGTTCGTGGCTGGACTCCGACAGTTCAGCAGCCTGCAGGAACAGGTCGTAAGCGCTGCGTTGGCATTTTCCGCGGGCGTGTTTCTGTGTATCTCGCTGAGCGACCTCCTGCCCGAGATGGAGTTCCATGCACACAACCGCCTCCGCCTCACGGCCGCATTACTTGGAGGGATCCTGCTGGCTTACGGCATCACGCTTCTGGAAACATCGTAGGGTAGGCTTCAGCCTGCCGGATCCATCGTAGGGTAGGCTTCAGCCTGCCAGATTCATCGAGAAGACAAAGCGAGGAGGGAATGATGATCTCATGTATGACGATTCGAGCCCACCGCCCATTCACTCCGAACAAACTAGAAAAAGTATCGCTCAGCTTTTCAATTGTGGCGTTGGGTTGCGGAGGCGTAGTGATTGGCATCTTCGTTGTCACCATGTTGAGCGCAGTGTTCGTGACATGCAGGGGCGGCGGAAAATGGTGAACAATGACTGACAACCCATAAGCACCGCCAGAGCATCGAGACGACCGTCAAGAGACTCAATGCAGCCTATTGTCCAAGTTCGCTGCAGGACTGGAGGCCACCGTCCAATGGTACTCACTTTGTAACCCGAAGCGTCAGCGAGGGCCTTCGTTGTGTCTTCACGCGACGTGAAATACGCCTCGCTGACGCTTCGGGTTGGTGTTCATCGACGACGAAGTGAGTGCCATTGGGCTTAGCCCTCCTGCCACAATGCAGTTCCACGACCGAATCCTCCACCCGCCTCTTTCAGTCCCTCACCTTTCATGCGTCAAGAAATCTCCTGGTTCTCGCTGTTCATCCTGATGCTGCTCTGCGGATGCGATCCTGAATCGCAGATCCGCGAGTATGATGTCACCCGTGAGCCCGGAAAGGTCATGACTTCGGACGTCTTGCGGGATCAGTTTGAATCGATTCCATTTCGATGGGAGGTTCCGAAGGACTGGCGAAAGGCCGAGAACGATCGCTTCAGTTTGTTTGCATGGAAAGCCGGGCCGAAGGGTGCAGAAGCCGGAATCACAATCAGCAGTGTCCTAGGCAGATCAGGGATCGAGGCTCAGTTCAGCCGCTGGCAGGGACAGTTGAAGATTTCGGAGTCGGCGAGCGCAGAGCAGCTGAAGTCGGTCGAAGAGGTGACTCTTGGCGGAGCCAAAGGCCATTGGATCGAGATCAAAGGCAAGACCGAATCGATTCTCGGGATGGTCGTGCCGTACCGCGAAAAGCTCTGGGTGATCAGATTCCGCGGTTCGAATTCAACGGCTGCAGAACAAAGAAGGGAATTCCGTTCATTCTGCGAATCGCTGAATGCGGACGATTCGAACTAGTACCACTGTCCCACATTCGACTCCAACGGCCTTGGGGACTGTCGGTTTGATCGTGGGGCAGGCTTCCAGCCTGCCTTGTCGATTCAAAAACACTTGCGCGTCTTAGATCCGGGCTGGCTGGAAGCCTGCCCCACCAGGAATCGCGACTAAACCGACAGTCCCCGAGCTGGATGGGGTCGTCAAGGAGAGCGTAGGACAGTCGAACGAGTGCATTGTCAGAGAACTCAATTCCGGCGAAATTACCGGGAAGGCGAGGCTCTTGCCGAGCTGCGTTTTCCCCATGTGACATTTCACTGGCTCCGCAGGAGCGTCGCCTGAGCTGAGGATGTCGAAACAACGAGTGGGA
>JANNGQ010000290.1:0-6883 GCA_031403975.1 Planctomycetota bacterium | reverse complement strand
TGGGTAGTGGGTAGTGGGTAGCGGGTAGCGGGTAGCGGGTGGTTGGTAGTTGGTAGTTGGTAGAGATTGTGGAATTGCGATTGCGTTTCTACTCACCACTCACCACTCACCACTCACCACCCTCCTTCACGCCGCTGTCTGACGTGTTTTGTAAATCTGAGCAAGGATTTCCGCGATCGCGCGGAAGAACTCGAATGGGATCTCCTGGCCGACATCAACGGATTTGAAGAGGGCTCGGGCAAGCGGCTTGCGTTCGAGCACAGGGACCTTGTTCTCTTTGGCAATGCGAACGATGTTCTTTGCAAAGACGCCGGCACCCTTGGCGACGACTTTCGGAGCCCGCATTCTGCCGGCTTCGTACTGAATCGCGATGGCCAGGTGAGTCGGGTTCGTGAAGACGACGGTGGCTTTCGGAACGTCCCGGACGGATTGTCGTCTTCTGGCTTCCCGCTGTTTCTTGCGGATCGCCGCACGCACATGCGGATCGCCCTGATCGTCTTTTAGTTCCTGTTTCACTTCTTCCCGAGTCATCTTCAGTTTCTGTTCGTTCTGAAACCACTTGACCAGATAGTCAATCAGGGCCAGTCCCACGGAAACTCCCGCCATTGCCAGACAGACGATCAACCCCAGCCGCCAGCCGAAGGCCGCGACGCCGACGACGGAATCAAAGTTACCGACCGACAATTCATGCCGTCGCATCCATAACAAAAGAGCCGTGATGCTGAGCAGCAGACTGACCTTCATGGCGCTCAGCAGGCCGCGGACACCGGATTCGAGCGACAGGACCTTTGACCAGCCGTTCTCCGGCAGGATGCGACTCCAGTTGATCGCCAGCGGCTTCAACGACACCACAAATCCGACCTGAGCAAATCCGAACATCAGTCCGATCGCCATCAGCCCGGTCACCAGCAGGCCGCAAGTCCCCATCAGCTCCGTTGACAGCCAGCGGGCTCCCAGCGCCACGTGCCACGGAGTCCATTCGGACGTCGGCACATCGATAAACCACTCACGAAACCCGTTCAGGAGGCGCGCCGCCAGAGTGCTTCCGGTCCAGAGCAGAATCATGCACCCGGTGAGCAGCGCAACCGCAGCCGTCAGGTCAGGACTGAGCACCACCTGACCTTCGCCGCGCGCGTCTTCTCTGCGACGAGGCGTCGGGGCTTCGGTACCGTTGTGTTCTGAGCCTGCCATACAACTGTTAATCCACCAGAGTTCTTAGAGTCTTCACAAACCCGAAGCGTCAGCGAGGGAATTTGCCGTTTGAGCGTCAGCGTGCGAATTCGCCCGTTCAGCGTCACGGCTCATCCGGCGACCTCCGTGCCGACGTACGTAAGAAATCGCTCGACGGCACCGCACAGCTCGGGAAAAAACACGATCAGGCCACCGAGTCCCGCCATCAGCCGCAGCGTCATACCGTAGGACATGAAGTTGAATTGCGGCGCTGTCCGCATCGTGACCAGCACCGTCAGTGAGATGACGAACAGCAGGATGCCGATCGGAGCAATGACAATGAAGCCTTCGTTGATTGAATGCGTCACACTCCAGAGTACGGATTCCCACGACGGCATGGACCAGCGACTGGCCGCCGGTCGGACGACAAACGACTGTCCCAGCGACCAGAACATCACATGATGCAGATTGAGCAGCAGGAACAGCATGACTCCGAGAGATTCCAGCAACTGGGACACGACGTTGCTCGGCTGCTGGTCCATCGGTGATGCCAGTCCCCCGAGCGTCAGTCCCATTTCCTGAGCGACCCAGGCACCTCCCACACGCACCGGGACCAGACACAGCGCAAACAGCCAGGCCAGTCCTGCACCGAGAGCCGTTTCTCGGATCGTCAGAAACGCCAGTTGCGCCCAGGCTCCGGCGGGCGAAGTCGTTCCGTCCATCAATACAGCGATCTCGGACGCATAGCGCGGTGCGAGCACAATCGTGAGTGCCGCAGCCAGTCCGATCTTGACGGTCGACGGGAGGCCCTGCCCGTTCAGCGGCGGCAGGAACGCCACGAACGCGCCGACCCGGAACAGAACGAGCAGAGATGCCAGAATCATCGCATGGATCATTGTGTCACCTGCAGGAGACGCTCCATCATCCGCATTGTGAATGCCGACGACTGCTGCAGCATCCATGGCAGCGTCAGCAGCATCACTGCTCCCACCGCCATAATCCGCGGCGCAAATGAAAGTGTCTGTTCCTGGACACTGGTCACGGTCTGCATCAGGCTGATACACAGGCCGACCACAAGGCTGGTCAGAATGGCCGGCCCGGACAGCCACAGTGTTGTCAGCAGCAGATCCTGCCCGATGGCTACGACGTCGAGCGTGTCCATGAATCAGTTCCTTGTCGCAGATTTCTGAGGGTTCTTGCGGCTGTTGATTTTGAGCAGAAACTCGCTGACGAGTGTTTCGTCGCTGATGGCATCCAGAATGGCCGATGCTTTCCGCTGTTCGAGGCTGGTCAGCACATCCACGATCATGTCCGTTGCTCCGCCGGTGGAAAGGACTTTGATCGTCTTGGCGGCCATCTCCGGGCTCATGCCTTCAAACATTTCCGTCGTTTCTTTGAGGTTCTTGATTCGTGACGCTTCGTCAACCGGAGGTTCCACAGGAGTGACGGCAATAGCGGGACCGGTGTTGAGCAGTTCAGCGCGGTCCCGAATCAGGCGTTTCTGATCGGCCTGCAGCACCTGCTGGTCCAGGGCCAGCTGTGTCCTGTCTTTTTCGATCTGCAGTTTTGTGGAATCGAATTCATCGCGTTCGGTCTTGATCTGCTGTTTTTCAGCGGCCAGGTTCTGGCGTTCGGTCTCGAGAGTGGCTTGCTGCTTTGTCAGGCGGGCAAGCAGTTCTTCCGATGCGGCCCGCTGATCGTGCGCCTGGGCGAGCAGGTTTTCGACTTCCTGCTGCGCGGAAGCAATGTCTGACAGAACCAGTCTCTGATGAGATTCCGTTTCCCGCAGAGATTCCTCGCGCTTCCGGACGATTTCATCCCGGGACTTGAGGCTCAGTCCCATGCGGACGATCTCTTCGACGCTCATCGGTGTGGAACGGACGGCGACCGGAAGCTGTTCGTCCTGCCGGTGCGCATCCGGTTCAGCGGCGTGGCCGGTAACGGTGATTGCACTGCCCGAGCCCGGGTCTGCTTCGTCCGGATGGCCGGATGTCGTTCCGTGACTGGTCGTTTGACGGCGCCCGGCGTGTCCGTCGGCAGTGTCGGACTGGGTTTGATCGTCTTCCGTGCCTGCCGAATCAGGGCCGTGCGTTGCGGCTTTCTTCATCAGGAACATTCCCAGCCCGGCGGTGACGCCGAACATCAATGCGGCGTACAGCAGCAGTCCAAAGAGTTTCTTCATGATTCTTCACTCCGACAAAGTTCCTGATTCCGAAAATAGGCCTGGACCGCCTGTTCCTGGAGCTGATGTTCTTCCTTTCGCAACTGCTCGCGGCGATGTTCCGTGTGCTCGCGGTGAATGACTTCCTCCACGATTTTCAGTTCTGCCCTCGCCAGCGCATGCTCCCGCAGCGCCTCGCGATGCCGGTCTTCGGCGTGATTCACAGATTCATCGGCCGCCGTCAGATCCTCGCGTCCCCGCGCAATGAGGCTGGTCACAGAAATCAGTACGGCACCGCTGAGTCCGCCGTTCATATCATGGGCGGCTTCCCGCTGGATCCTGTCAAGCCACCGCTCAATACCGCTACGCTGTTCTTCGGCTGTGGCCCTTTCCGAATTCCGCGCGGCGGCCGACGCGCGGCACATATCTTCCTGCTGTGCCCTGAGTCGACAGATGCCTTCGTAACGTGAGGTGAATCGTTTCATGTTCGTACGTCGCTGTTCACCACGGCCAGGCCGCGGCGAGGGTTTTCAACTGTTCCTGAGTTTCCTGCCATGTGGATTTCTGATTGACACTCTGCTGCAGAAACTTCTTCGCCGCCGGCATGATCTGGATCGCACGATCGACTTGTGGTGAAGTTCCTGCCTTGTACGCACCGATCTGAATCAGGTCGGCGATTTCGGAATGAGTGGAGAGCAGCGAACGCAGTTTTGTCGCGAGTTTCTGGTGTTCGTCCGAAGCCACTTCCCGGAACAGACGGCTGACACTGTGCAGTACATCAACAGCCGGGAAATGGCCCTGGGCCGCAATCCGACGACTCAGCACGATATGTCCGTCAAGGATCGAACGCGCCGCATCAGTGATCGGTTCGTCAAGATCATCGCCGTCGACGAGGACTGTGATGAGTCCTGTGATCGCTCCCACCGACCCGCAGCCAAGTCGTTCCAGCACACTCGCCAGCAGTGAATTGACCGACGGCGGATAACCGCGCGAGCCGGGCGGTTCGCCCAGCAACAATCCCAGTTCGCGCTGCGCCATTGCCAGCCGCGTGAGGCTGTCGAGGAAAAACAGCACATGCGCGCCCTGATCACGAAACTCTTCCGCGATCGTGGCGGCCGTGAGCACGGCTTTGATACGCATCAGCGGCGTCTGGTCTGACGTTGCCACCACAACGACCGACCGGCACAGTCCGGACTCGCCCAGACAGTCCTCAATGAACGGACGCACTTCCCGACCTCGTTCACCGACCAGTGCGATCACGTTGACGTCCGATTCCGCACTCTTGGCGATCTCACCCATCAGCGTACTCTTGCCCACGCCGCTGCCGGCGAAGAGGCCGACACGCTGGCCTCGTCCGATCGTCAGCAGCCCATCAAGGACACGCTGTCCGGTGATCAGCGGCTGTGTGATTCGAGTCCTCAGCATGGCGTCGGGCACCGTGGCTGTTTCGGATCGCCAGCGGCGAGTTCTCAGCGGACCCTGGTTGTCAATGGGCCGACCGATGCCATCGATGACCCGACCCAGCAGGCCACTGCCCACGGGCACTCCCCGGCTGCGTCCATGGCCGATGATCTCCAGCCCCGGCTGGAGGCCGGCCGTGCTGTCGAAACACATCAGTTGTGATTCTGCGTCATCGAATCCGACGACCTCGGCCATCAGCTGTTCGCCGGATGAGAGCCCGACTGAACAGGTCTCTCCGACGAACGCAGGCATGTCGGCTCGCAGCAGCCCGCGGACACTACGCAGTTTCCCGACGGTCCGGAAAGCGGCGCAATGCGACGGAAGCTGAGCCATCTCCTCGACGTTCAACCTGAGAGTCATCCAGAGTCTCCCTCCATGAGCGGCGGATGTCCTCCAGCCGCGAGTGCAGATCCGACAAAAGAATCTTTCGTCCCGATTCGACGCGGCAGGTGCCGCGGACAAATCCCGGAGCATCCTCACATTTCACCTGATGCAGCACGTCCGAACTGCTGCGATCTTTCATCAGCCGCTGCAGCAACTGGTGGTCCTGCGGATTCAGCAGGACTCGCACCGGTTGATCCAGATCCATATGCTGCAGAGCCTTGAGAATCAGATCATCGATTGCAAACATGTCACGTTCGATGGCAAAGCCCATGAGCCATGATGCCGCAGCAGAGGCCAGCTCAACAGCCACTTCCTGGAGTTCACTGAGTGACTGCCGGTGCTGTTCCTGAAGTTCAACGACTGCCTCAGCGGCATCGGCCAGCAGCGTTCTGAGTTCGCGGACGTCTTCAGGATCAACCGCGGCAAGTCCGCCTTGTTCTGCCGACAGGACCTCGTGAGTCGTCGCCGACAGCACCGGGACTGCCGTTGACTGAGCCAGCGGAGTGACGATCCTGTCTGCCGGGTTTGTGATAACACTGGCGACCGACTTCGACATTGTTCTCGACGCATCACTGCTGCGCGGACCGAGATGCGACTGCAAAAGGCCTTTGACCGTCTGTTCTCGTGCAGACTCACTGCCATTGTCCGGGGCATCCTCGTCGCGCGCGGCATCATTCGTCACCGAGTGGTCGGCCACTGTGACCGAATGCGGCGGGCGCGTGAGAGTAATGGTCAGTGTCTGCCTCACGACTCACTCTCCATATCGATTCTGGCAATGATCTCTGCTATGGAATTGCGGGACTGAAGGATGCGGGATTCAGCGAGATTGGTCATGAACTGCATTTCTTCTTCGATCGTCTGCCGGGCGCGTTTCGACAGGTTGGCAAAGATTGCGTCGGTGATGACCTGTGGAGCTCCGAAAAGGGCGGTTGTCAGATTCGTGGTGTCCACTTCTCCCAGGATGCGCTGGATGACAGTCTTATTCAGCCCGACGATGTCATCGAAGCGATAAATCCTGGTGAGCAGGGATTTGGCAAGTTCCGGATCCTGTTCTTCGATCGCCGCCAGCATGCTGCGACGGCCGGCTTTCGGCACACTGCGAAGCACTTCGGCGACACGATCCGCGTGATCGCGGGTATCCGGCGGGTCGGCCGGAAGCTGCCGGGCCCTCGCAAACGTGGCGCGGGCGATGCGTTCCACAAGAACCGCCGGAGCATGCTGTTCCTTTGTCAGTTCCTTCATCACCGTCTTCTGGTACTCCGGCTTCAGCAGGCCGAGCACATCCCCAGTCAGTTGTGCCGGGAGATTGCTGAGCAGAATCGCGGTCGTGCGCGACTGCTCTGACCCCAGCGCCAGAGCCAGCTGGTTGGCACTGAGTGTCTGCAGATCCAGCAGCGGATCACCAGTGAGCACACGTGGTGATGCGAGGTCCGGTGCGGTGACGGCTGATTGTCCCGAAGCGTCGTCACTGGCGGCCGGCTCAGTTTCCCGACTCGGGTCCGCATTGTGTCCGGCAGGTTCAGCGGTCTTCTGTTCAGCCAGCAGCCGCGCAATCAACAGATCCTTTGCGGCATGAGCGGAACTGTCCGGGCCATCGGACTGAGTCTTGATCGCAAACTGAAGGAAGCAATCGCCCCGGACGGGATGTTGCGCGAAAACGGGCAGGGGCGGTCGTGGGATTTCATGCCCGAGCGCGCGGCGCGGCGC
>JANNGQ010000289.1:0-1745 GCA_031403975.1 Planctomycetota bacterium | reverse complement strand
TTTTTCAACGAAATTAAGAAAGAATTGGCTAAGATCGAGACGGTGCTGGCTCGTGCGCACTCAATCATCTTAAGGGGACAACCGTGATACCGCGATTTCCGGATTCCAGTGATTCGGTCGACGATGATCTGCGTGCCTTGGTTCTGCGCGCGGCGGCAGGGGATGCGGCCGCGACGAACGAATTGTTCTCTCAGTTTCGTCTGCCCATGAAGCGCATGGTGCATCTGCGATTGAATCGACGCCTGCAGGGACGAGTCGATGATTCGGACGTGATTCAGGAGGCGTTTCTGGACGCTGCACGAAAGCTTCCTGAATATGCAGCCTCGCCTCAATTGCCGTTCTTCCTATGGCTGCGGCATCTGACTGGTCTGAAACTGACCGAGATTCATCGGCGGCACCTGGGTACTCAGATGCGGGATGCGGACCAGGAAGTGTCGCTTCATCGCGGAGGATTGCCCGGAGCGGATTCCGTATCGCTCGCCGCTCACCTGCTGGGATCACTGACCAGCGTGACTCAGGCCGCCATCAAGGCGGAAAAACGCTTGCTGCTGCAGGAGGCTCTGAACAGCATGGACGCACTGGATCGTGAGATCATTGCCATGAAACATTTTGAACAGCTGACGATCAGCGACATTGCTCAGGCTGTGGAACTTCCTCGGGCCACCGCAGGCCGACGTTACCTGAAGGCCATGCAACGACTCCGCGAAATCCTGGAGGATCTGCCGGAGTTTAGTGATGAATGAATGTTAATTTCCGTCACCGTCGGGCTTGTCCCGGCGGAACGCTGATTGATCGGCTACGAGGACAACAACATCCCCCCGATTCCTTCTGCTTTGGCCGCCGGATGCGGCCAAAGCAGAAGGAATCGGGGAGGGGAATTGCGTGCGGGAAGTAGCTGCCAGTCGGTGCCCCGCCGGGACAAGCCCGACGGAGGCAAACGATGGAAGTGATGGAGCCGTAAAGGGACTAACATGTCAGACTCAGATTCGTTTTCTAATCTGGTGCTGGAGCTGGCCGAAGAGTTCATCGATCGCTGTCGACGAGGCGAACGCCCGCTGCTTTCTGAATACGTCGAAAAGTATCCTCAGCATGCGAAGGAGATTCGGGATGTATTCCCGGCCATGGCGATGGTCGAGCGGATTGCCATCGAGGACGAATCTCTGGAACGCGAATCCGCTCAGATACCGGCCCCGGAACTGACTCAAATCGGCGACTATCGCATTATCCGCGAAGTGGGCCGCGGCGGGATGGGCGTGGTCTACGAGGCCGAGCAGGTCTCGCTGGGGCGACGAGTCGCAGTGAAGGTGCTCCCCAGAACCGTCTTTGACAATGATCGTGTTCGCAAGCGATTCGCCCGGGAATCCCGAGCCGCCGCGCGGCTGCACCATACCAACATTGTGCCGGTCTTCGGCGTGGGTGAACAGGACGGGCTGCAGTATTACGTCATGCAGTTCATTCAGGGTCTGGGACTCGACCAGGTTCTTGTGGAACTTCGCCGTCTGCAGCAGGCCGGTTCGTCAACGGTCGGGAGGGCGATGGCACAGCAGATTCCCGCCAGCATCCAGACACCAGAACGAAAACATCCCGCCCATGCTGAAGTCTCAGCGGATGCCGTCGCAAGGTCGCTGATGTACGGACGGTTGGGAGAAACGCTGCTTCTTCCTTCAGACAACATCCATGTCTCGCGCGGCACAGAGCAGACCGATGTCAAGGAAAATCGGTCGTCGTCGGCATCGATTGATGCC
>JANNGQ010000288.1:0-2900 GCA_031403975.1 Planctomycetota bacterium | reverse complement strand
CCAGCCGTCGTCGGCGATGAGAACCTCCACATCGGCAAGCGTTCCGACTGAGTCATTGCCGTCCGTCAGGTCCGCTGCCGCCACGTCGAGTGATTGAAACACATGACCATCGCTCCCGCCGGTTTTCACTTCCAGTCCGCGGTCCAGAATCATCCATGTCAGGATCGCGCTGAAGACCACCAGCAGCGTTCCCTTCAGAAACTGTACCCAGGTTGTCGAAACCATCCCGGCAGTCACCACGATCAGGATGACGATCGTGCCAACCATCACCACGCCGATCCACTGGTCAAACCCCAGCAGAGGAGTTACCAGCGCCCGGCGCCGACCATCTGCGGAATCAGATAGAAAATGCTGACGACCAGCGTGCTGATCCCGGCAGCCAGCTTGATTCCACGGGAATTGAACTGAGCATCGAGCGCATCGGCAAACGTAAATCGGCCAAGTCGCTTCATCGGTTCTGCGACAACGAACAGCGCCACGATCCAGCCGGCGAGGTATCCGATCGAATACAGGAATCCGTCATAGCCGTAGAAGGCAATCATCCCGCAGATGCCGAGGAACGATGCCGCCGACAGGTAATCTCCGGCAAAGGCGATCCCATTCACGAACCACGGAATCTGCCCGTGCGCCGCAAAGTATCCTTCCGACGATTTCGCTTTTCGTCCCAGCCAGAAGCTCAGTCCCAGCGTGAATCCGACGAAGACGAAGAAGATCAGAATCGCCTGCCACGAAGATTCGTAAATCAAGGCTTCGGCCCCTTCGTTTCAGAGCCAGAACCAGAGGCATCACCACACAGCAGTCCATAAATCGCTGAAAGGATGACCGCTCCGAAAATCAGCGCGAAGCCGTACAACACCGCGAGGTTTAGTCCGGCGAACGGCGTCTTCTCCATGCTCGCCGGATCAAACGCATTGATGAATACAAATCCGCCGTAAAACAACAGATACACGGTAAACAGAATCAGCCCGAGCCCGGAACTGCGTGGTTTCATGGTCACCTCAGTAAGTAGGAGGCAGGCAGGATACCGTCCGACGGTGGGCTGTAAAGGAACGCGGGAACGAGTGGCGCAAAAGCCGTTGAACCACCGGGGCGGGCCCGGTGGCGGGTTGGCTGACATGTGGTAACTCAACTGCGCAGGGCCACGATCACGGATGCTGTCAGCAGTGCGGCACCGGCGAGGCGGGTCAGCATGATCCGAGGCGAATGATGAGCTTCGCCGCCGCCGAAACTCCGGGCCATCAGCCATGCCAGCAGGACGGCCCAGAGCCCTCTGAGAGCGTAGACAATGTTAATGCGAGTCGCGTCGCCGAACACGGACAGCGACCAGGACATACTCATCGCCTGCACGGCCATCATCAAGGTCCCGACCAGCATCGGGCGGCTGATCTTCAGCGCGATCAATCGCGCCGGCCGATCAGTCCATGGCAGTACCGCGCAGGAAAGTACTCCCGTCGCGACGAACATCGCGGGGAGAAACTGCGTGGCTCCCCACATCCGCCCCCAGCTCTGCAGTCCCACATCGAACAGGGACAGCGAAGTGGCGGCGGCGAGTGCCATCACGACCGTCGGCAATGCTCTGCGAGTGGTCACTTCGGTGCGAATTCCCGGACCTTTTCCGGATCGAGTCCCCGCCTGCACCAGAATCACTCCTGCTGTCGCAAGGACCGCTCCGATCCACACATTGCCGGCAATCAACTCCCCTGCCAACAGCGAAACCATGGTGGCGACAATGATCACTTTCACTCCGAAGATCGGTGTTGCGACGGAGACATCGCCGTACTGAAACGCGAGGTAAGTAAAGACCTGTCCGAGCAGAAAACTCAGCCCGACCAGGATCGCCTGCCACCAGCCGGCGAAAGGAAGCAGCTCTCCGTGCCAAAGCCCGAACGCCGCCCAGGAAAGGGCGAGCCAGAGATTTGCCAGAAACGTACCTGTCCAGGGACTCGCGCCGCGCGCAATGGCGTACTTCGCAAACATCATCCCGATAACGAACACAACACTGGAGAACAGCGGAAACAGCAGGTACAGAGGCACGCGGAAACTCTTTGGAGCGGTGAATGAAATCCGGGATCAGGCACTTCAATCGTCCTGACCCCAAGTGCAAGAACGCAAACCCGGCAGTTTCGCCGATCCGCATCGCAGCGGTACTCTACGCGGCCCGAAATGACACAATGAATCCCCAATGACCAAGTCTCAATGACCAATCCCGAACAGTCACAGGGTCAATCGCATCAGGCATGGACTCCACGAGGAGGATTGCACTTTCAGCTGCTCGCCACCAGCAGTCGCGCGCGTCGAGGTCGGTTTGTGACGGCCCACGGAATCGTTGAAACGCCTTCGTTTATGCCGGTAGGAACTCAGGCAACCGTCAAATGTGTGCTGCCCGATCAGGTCGCTGCGACCGGCGCTCAGGTGGTCCTCGCGAACACTTATCATCTGGGGATTCTTGACCGGACTCAGATTGTCGAACGGCTCGGTGGCCTGCATTCTATGATGAGATGGAGCCAGACGATTCTGACCGACTCGGGCGGATTCCAGGTGTTCAGTCTGCCGGATCGGCAGATCACTGAGGCGGGCGTCAGCTTTCAGTTTCGCTCCGGAAAGAAAGAGGGTGAAGGAACACCGGTGACGCTTTCCCCCGAAAGCGCTATGGACATCCAGCGCCGGCTGGGCGCGGATATTGTCATGGCTTTTGATGAGTGCGTTGACCACCGCGCTCCCGTGAAATACATGTCCGATTCGCTCGACCGGACCTTTCGCTGGCTCAAACGCTGTGCGGCCGCGCCGATTCAGCCCCATCAGCATCTGTTCGGGATCATTCAAGGAGGTATGGAACCTGAACTGCGCACGAAAGCGGTTCGCCAGGTGACGTCGCTGAACCTTCCGGGCTACGCCATCGG
>JANNGQ010000287.1:0-2165 GCA_031403975.1 Planctomycetota bacterium | reverse complement strand
CGCAGCAACTGCATTTCGCCCTTCGCCTGGAGCCGGCTCATCGGCACCATTCCCAGCGACACGCCCGAGCAGCAGGCACGCCTGGGCAAGATCAAGGCGATGGAGGCGAACAAGATCGCGCCGCTGGCGGTGTTTCTGTGCAGCGACCAGGCCAAGGACGTCAGCGGCCAGATCTTCGCGGTGCGCGCGAACGAGATCTTCCTGATGAGTCAGAGCCGGCCCATCCGCTCGGTGCACCGCGCTGAGGGTTGGACGCCCGAGACCGTGGCCGCACACGCCATCCCGGCGATGAAGGCGGACTTCTATCCGCTGCACCGTTCGGCGGATGTCTTCAGCTGGGACCCGATCTGATGGCTACGACCGACTTCGGCATCCTTTCGTTTGGCGCGTATCTTCCGCGCGCGCGCTTGCAGCGCAAGGCCATCGCGGTCGCCAACAGTTGGTTCGCGCCCGGGCTGCGCGGCCTGGCCAAGGGCGAGCGCGCGATGTGCAACTGGGATGAAGACAGCATCACCATGGGCGTTGAAGCGGCGCGCGACTGCCTGGCCGGTTTCGACCGCACGGCCTTGGCGCAGCTGGTGCTGGCGTCGACCACGCACCCCTTCGACGACCGCCAGAACGCGGGTGTGGTGGCGAGTGCACTGCAGTTGCCGACGGCCCTGCGTGCGACCGATGCCGCTGGGGGCTTGCGCGCAGGCACTTAAGCAGTGCCGGTCAGAGAGAACGGTGGTGGGTATGCTTCATGAGTCATATATGCAGGCTTGCGGCATTTGTCGTACCGACAGTTGACGTGAATATAGGGAAGGCGGTTTCCGGGAAACCGGTCAAAGGCGTCCCGTTTTCTGGCCTGGAATAATCAGCAGTTGCTCCACGGTACCCAGCCGCGCTCCGGCTTTTTTCATATCCTCGAGGGCACAGGCCGACTCTCCGGGGAGAAGGTCCACCCCGGCCACGGCATCGGTCAGCACCGTAACTTTAAACCTCCTTCGCAAGGCCTCACGGGTAGTGCAGAGGACACAGTAGTCGGTCGCCAGGCCGCAGACATAGAGCCTCCGCACCTCAAGTTCATGTAACATTTCCGCCAACGGCCTGCCGTCATCGGTTACCCCCTCGAAGGCAGAATAACCGGCCAGTTCAGGATCGAGACCCTTGGAGAACACCACCGTTTCTTCCGGCAGGCGAAGCCCGGGATGGAAGGCCGCCCCCACGGTCCCCTGGACGCAATGCACCGGCCAGATGCCGCCATAATCCCGGAAGTGCCTGGTAACCGGCGGATGCCAATCGCGGCTTGCCAGTACCGGCAGCCCGCCGGCACTGAAAAGTACCACTGCACGGTTGATCGGTTCTATCACCCTGTCTCCGTCGGGTATCTGGAGGGCGCCGCCGGGGCAGAAATCGTTCTGTACATCAATTATCAGCAGTGCCGCATTTTTTTCCATAGTTCATTATCCTTTGTGAACCTGGTCGATCAGAGTGTTTCTCAGCTCATTCAGCCGCCCTGAAATGGACACCTTGTAGCGGTGGGGGTTGATGAAGCGCAGGCACCCCTGCGGCAGCCGGGCCAGTTCCCGCTCACTTCGTTCGGCCATGGTGCAGAGCGTTTCGGGGGGCTCCGTCCGGCAGCCGTTCTCCATCACCGTCCTCCGCAGCTCATGCAGATTTGCGTTTGCCGGGAGCCTGGTATGCTGGAGCGGATTGCAGGGATCAAAGACCTTATCGCCGCCGCACGGCTGGTCCTGCTCCAGACAGATCACGTCCTGAATCATGCCGCCATCCGGCCCCAGCGCCCTCAGGACACGTTTTTTTCCCGGCAGGGTGGCCTTGGCGATGTCGCTGGTTACCTTCAGCTTCGGCAGGCCATCAATCGCCACGAGCTTGTAGACACCTCCCAGCGCCCCTCCCCCCGGTCCGGCGCAGGTCGCCAGTTTCGTGCCGACACCGTAGATATCCACTTTCCCCCCTTCGTCCCTGATCGAGTCGATCACAAACTCGTCCAGTTCGTTGGAGGCCACGATCTTCACATCGGGGAAGCCGGCCTCGTCGAACATCCGGCGGCTCTCACGGGAGAGAAAGGCGAGATCCCCGGAATCCAGGCGTATGCCGCGCAGCTCATGTCCCCGCGCCCGCTGTTCGCGAGCCACGGTGATGGCATTGGGAATTCCGCT
>JANNGQ010000286.1:0-6733 GCA_031403975.1 Planctomycetota bacterium | reverse complement strand
AATGACGGCCCACCGCTATTCAGGAAGTTCGGGACTGAAATGTAAGGCGGCAGAGTTCCCGAACTGCCACCGAGCTTTGCTACCATCGAACCAAACGACGGATGCATGTTGTTGTTGAGCACGTTGCGGTTGAAGCTGCCTCCGAAGCCGGGATGCTGCCCGGTCATCATCACATGATAGCCGGCGGTGTGATCCGGGTCGCCGTGCGTCAGGCTCCGCAGGATCGCCAGCTTGTCGGTGACACCTGCGATCCTCGGCAGCAGGTCGGACACCTGAATGCCCGGCACCTTTGTATCGATGGGACGAAAGTCTCCGCGGATTTCTGCGGGAGCATCCGGTTTCGGATCCCACATGTCCTGGTGAGCCATGCCGCCGATGATGAAAATAAAGATGCAGCTGACATCCTTCTTCGGCGATGCTTCAAACCCCTGAGTCTGCTGCAGCCGGAGCAGCTGCGCAAGGCTCAGTCCGGCCACAGACCCCATTCGCAGGAAACCGCGTCGTTCGATTCCATCACAGTATCGGGAACGCATTGCGGGCCTCACTTGACGAACAGAAAATCGTAAGAGTTCAGCAACGTCCACAGGAAATCTTCGGCCGCCTGCTGTTCTGGAGTCGACTCAAACAATTGGCGGGCGATCTGCAGTTCGGATTCTCGCGGGAACCGCCCCAGCGCTGCAAGACAAAGCTCGTCAATCATCGCGTTTGTGCTGATCCCGGACTTCAGCAGCGCAGCCACGCGGCCTCGAGCACTGCCGATCTTTGTCTCTACTTCCGGGGCATTCATCAGATGCAGCGCTTGCGACATTGTGGGTTCACTGGTTCGCCCGCACTCGCAGGGACTTGTCCGTTCGGGGCGTCCGAAGATCTCCAGAAAGTACGACGGCAGACGATTGTCCCACAATTCGATGGCCCGGGTTCCGCGTGGCCGACCGGGAAACGGCTCGGGTTCTCCCGTGGCCTGACTGATTGCATCCAGCAGGACTTCGGCTGAGAGTCGCCTGACATAGTGATGCGAAAAATTCTGCTCGTCATCCTGATTGCCGGAATTCGTCGTGCTCGCCAGCTGATAGGTCCGCGAATTCATGATCAGTCGCATCAGCGTCTTCAGGTCGAAGTGGTGGCCCACCAGGTGTCCGCTGAGCAGCCCCAGCAGCCGTTCATTCGTGGCCGGATTGGTGCTGCGAATATCGTCCTCCGGTTCGACCAGCCCGCGCCCCAGAAAATGCTTCCACAATCGATTCGCTGCCAGCTTCGCAAACCACGGGTTGTCCGCAGCGATCAGCCATCGGGCAAGTTCGCGCCGCGGGTCTCCTTCCGAAGCAGTCACAGCTTCACCGTCGAGAGGCCGGACGGCAACCAGTTTGTTCGACAACGGGATGCGGGTTTCTTTCAGTCCGGTGTGATAGACGAACACGCGGTTCGGAGCGATGGGTTTCCGCTCCAGCCCGTTGAAGTACCCCGCCAGACTGTAGAAGTCATCCTGCGACCATTTCTCGAACGGATGATGGTGGCACTGGGCACATTCCATGCGGACGCCCAGGAATGCCTGACTGACAGTTCGAGCGAGTTCTTCGGGAGTTTCTGCTGCCCGAAAGAGATTCACAGGTCCGTTCGTGCCCGAGTTTCCCGTCGCGGTAATCAGATCGGAGACCCACTCGTCATAGCGACGGTTGGAAGCAAACTGTTCACGCAGCCAGCGATGCAGTTCATAAGCACCTCGTTCACCCAGCTTCTGGCGATCCACCAGCAGGATGTCGGACCAGACCAGGGCCCAATAGTCGGCGTACTCAGGCCGCTCCAGAGCCTTCTCAATCCACTGCGACCGTTTGTCAGTGGCGGGGTCCGCAAGGAATTGCCGCACATCGTCAGGAGCCGGCAGTGTGCCGATCGTATCGAGCCAGACACGCCGCAGGAACGTAGTATCGTCCGCCAGCCCGGACGGAACCAGCTGCATCTTTTCCAGTTTGCTTTTGACGAGTTCATCAATCGCGTTCCGGGCAGGATATTCGAACGGAGTGAAGCCGGCAGCTCGCGGCAGTTGCAGCTGAACGCTGGCGACCTGTCCCATGTAGTGAACGGCAATCGCCGCTTCGCCGGGAACCAGGCCCGTGCGCACAACGCCATTTCGATCGACCTCAGCAATCAGTGGCGCGTTCGACGTGTATCCCGCGGCGGACGTCACATCGCGAACAGTGCCGTCGGAGTAATGAGCGGTTGCCAGAATCTGCTGCTGGGCATTCGCGTCGAGAACTCGATCCGCGGGACTGACGCTGATCCTCACGAGACCAGGAGTGTCTTGCTGCGCCGCGGGCGTTCCCTGACGCACCCACGCCAGCATCAGATCGTAATCCGGTGAATCACGATTCAGTCGCCGGCCACCGCCGTGCGGTGCAGCACCAGTGGCCTTTCGCAGGAACAGGCTGAATTCCGGACTCCCAGGAAAGACTCGCCGCCCGCGGCCTTCCTTCACCAGCGCGTTGAAATCCGCAGCCGGGTCAAAACCAAACACAGACAATCTGAGCCCGCTGGGATGGGACGATTTTCCATGACACGCTCCGCTGTTGCAGCCCAGCTTCGAAAACAACGGGAGCATGTCGTTGGAAAAATCCACCGGCGGGTAGCCGGCAATGTGACGCACCTGCACCGGGACATCCAGCTGCTGCCCGTCACAGGAAATCCGCAGCAGAACATCCCCATCACTGACTCCGGTCACGATTCCCTCTTCCACACGGGCAATTGCTGCGTCACTTGACTCAATCTGAGCGAGATGAGTCACGTCCACCGGCCAGCGATCGTCACGAATGCCGCTGATCAGGAGCTGCTGGACACGATTGGTCCCGCCGAGCTGAACCACCTGAGGTTCCACCAGGATCTGCTTCAGCCACGGCGGTTCATTCGCTGATGCGGCATTGAGACTCAGAATGCACAACCCGCCCAAAGCAATCAGTCGCCCTGTCGTATGACGGGCCATGCGTTGGCGAAATGAAGTGACCGCACCGGAATTCACGCTGTCCACCCGTTTCCAGAAACCTCGTGAGCGACCGGCAGTAAGCGACTAACCCGTCGTAACCCGCAGCGTCAGCGCGGAACAGCATCGCTGTGATTCGCCTCACTCACGCTTCTGGTTACTTAATGTCTGCCGGTCGCCTGACGATTATCGTGCATGACAGACCCGCGAAAGTAGCCGAACAATACATCAGCGCCAATAGCGTCGGCGACCAATCTCCTGACAATTCGCGTGAGACATTTGCCGGTGCGTGCTCCTGGAGTCGTGCAAAGGCCGTTGAACCATCGGGGCAGGCCCGGTGGCGGTGGATTTTTCGTGCGCGACGCCACCGGGCTTGTCCCGCATGGCGTGGACTTTGCGCATTGATTGTCAGCGGCTCGGCGCTAGCCGCCGGTTTTTCGCGGCTTTGTCATGAACAGACACCGGTGGCTAGCGCCATTCCGCTGACTAAGTCCAGGCCATTCGGGCTTGTCCCCGTGGTCTAACGGCTTATGCGCGAATTCAACCCGCGTCCCACACAGTAAGCCGCAGGCATCCCGGGACTCAGTGATGCACCTAACGGATCGTGTCATCCGTTCCTCCTGCTTCGCGGGTAACACGACCGTGGCTTCCGGCGACAGTGGTCTCCGTCTGAAGGTTCGGACAAGGGCCGGAAATCAGGACGAGAAATGACCAAAAAAACAGGTGCATGGATCAACTCCGTTTCCCGATCAGGACTACTTCGCAGACGGAAGTGCCGATGCGTCGGCCAGTTCTGGTTCGAACGAGCGCTTTGTACCGAGGGGAACCAGTCGAACGGCCCGGACGTCCATGACGGCTCCGGCCGCTTTGTGAACAGGAATGAGGCTCACTACGCCTCGCTCCGTGGCTTTCAATTCGATGGTTCCGACGGTCCGCCAGATGAAGTTCTGAAAGTGACCGGTTTCCTGCACTTCGAAGTCGAGAGTGTCGGATTCTGTCTTCAATGAGACCTTGCTGCCGCCGTGCCCCTTGCCGCAGCCCTGCAGAATGTCGATCTCATATTGCCCGGCTGCTGAGAGCCGATAATGCCATTCCGCGAAGTCTTTCTCCTGGCTCCAGTAGCCGACCGTGTTCTTGTGCGGCTGAGGTTCGAATCGCAGGGTTTCGCCGTGAGTGACGGCGTACTTTGCCGGCAGCACAACGAGACCGTCGACATCCGGTTCACAGACGATCATCTCTTCGAAAAGCCTCGGTGCTGCATCAAGTTCCAGCACCAGAATCGACGTTTTGTCGCCTGATTCATCGGCTTTCACAACAGGTTCCGCACTGATGATCCACGACGCAGGCTCAGGCTGCAGTTTGAGTTGAGTGTCTGGTTCATTAAGCCAGTGAATCCCACGCACGACATTGGCAAGTCGCGGAATGGGCACGAGTCGATCGGTCGGCTTTTTGTTGAGAACCAGGTACAGTTGATCGCCGTCGCTCCACGCGCCGATATCTTTCACATCCCAGTCAGGCAGCGTCTCCGCGGACTCCGGAATTCCGGCCGGTGGTGCCTCGGAACTCAGCAGGAATGCGGCATTACAGATCAGCAGAACGAGTGAATTCATAAGACAATCCTGCAGTCGTGTTGAGTCGCAGTTGCCGCTGACACTGTTGACAAACCTCGAAGGCTCAAGCTCTGAACGATAACTGTAGCCGAATCCGTGAGAATTCGGACGCATGCGGACACAATGAGGACTGGAATTCTGCGTGAATGCCGCGTGACGATTGTTTAGAAAGAATACGGAATACCGTTACACTCTCCACTGCAACGTTGCAGTTGGTCGTCGTTTGTCAGCAAAGAACTCCGCTTCATGCCTTCTCTGCAGAAGTTCGTTGACGGACAGTCCGAGGTCTTCCTGCTGAAGAACGGAACGACAACAATCGGACGCGGGACCGGCTGTCAAGTCGTCGTTTCTTCGCTGCTCGTCAGCAAAGCACACGCGGAAGTGACCTGCGAAGAATCCGGTTGTTCCGTTACGGATCTGAGCAGCAACGGAACACGCGTGAACGGACGCCGATTGCCGCACAGGCAGAATCAGCGTCTGAATCACGGCGATCAGATTGAAGTCGGGCCGACGATGTTGATCTTTCTTGAAGGCGACAGCCCGGAAGACTGGTCAGGGACGGGAGCATCGCCCCGCAACCTGGCCGTGTTGCCGGCGACCGAGAATGATCCCGATGAATCCATGCGTCGAATGCCCGTGAAGCCCGGTGAATCGGTGGTCCTGTCGGAAGCCGGTTCTTTAGAGACACTCAGTCTCCGCAAAGTACTGTCTTGTATTGGCCTGAGCGAGCTCCCCGTCGCGACGCTGACGGCAAACGACAGCGTCCGGAAACTTTCGCATGTGCTTCGATTCTCGGAGGCCCTGAGACATTGGGAAGCCCTCGCTGATCTGCGGACCATCTTCGAAGTACTGCACGACCTGTTTCCCGCGGCAAGGCAAATCGTACTTGCAGCGACCATCGCAGATTCGACGGCCTGCCGGATCATCGGAACCAGTTGCCGTGACGGACTGGAATCCGTGATGATCTGCCAGCAGCTGATCAGGAAATCCCTCACGGACTGCGAGGCGGTTCTGGTGACGGATCAATGGAACGACGGAGACACTGACATGCCGAAGCTTTCAGAGCTGCATCGGCGGACACTGATGTGTGTACCGATCCGGCGCTCCGGCGGGCAGCGCTGTGGAGTCCTTCAGATGTCGGCTGCATTTCCAGACACTCCGTTTGATCAGAGCGATCTCGAACGGCTGTCACTCCTGGCACAGGTTCTGGCGATTGTGATGCCTGAACTGTCCCGATCGGCAACAGGATTTCCTGAAGGCCCATCCGATGGCAACCGGTCAAGGGCGTTGCCATGAACGCACCAGTCATGTCCGTGGCTGATGTCCTTGGTTCAGACGGTGTTATTGCACGGCGACTGGCCGGTTATGAGCCGCGACCGGAGCAGGTCGCAATGGCCGAAGCCGTTGATGCCGCGCTGAAGAGCAGGAAGCATCTCATCGCTGAAGCCGGCACAGGCGTCGGCAAGAGTTTCGCGTACCTCATCCCTGCGATCCTGGCCGCCCAGGAAAATCAGGGTGAAGACAAGAAGAAGCGCCGGATCATCGTGTCGACTCACACGATCAGCCTTCAGGAGCAGCTGATCCGGCACGACATTCCGTTTCTGCAGGCGGTTTTGCCGGTGGAATTTTCCGCTGTGCTGGTCAAGGGACGAGGTAACTACATCAGCCTGCGACGGCTGGACAAAGCCGTTCAGCGTTCGTCTCAGAGGTCTTTGTTCGAGCCGGAAGGGCAGCGGCAGCTCGCCAGAATCCGGCAGTGGGCTCACACGACAAAGGACGGCAGTCGGTCGGATATTGTGTTTCAGCCCAGATCCGATGTCTGGGACGAAGTGCTCAGCGATCACGGCGACTGCCTCGGCAAGAAATGCCCGACGTACGACAAGTGCTTCTACTATGCGGCCCGGCGGCGAGTCTGGAATGCCGACCTGCTGATCGTGAACCATGCGCTGTTCTTTTCGGACCTGTCCCTGCGCCGGGACGGTGCCAGCATTCTGCCGGATTACGACACAGTCATTTTCGACGAAGCGCATACCGTCGAAGCGGTCGCCGCTGATCATCTCGGTCTGTCCGTGTCGGAGGGTCAGATCGATTATCTGCTCAACCGGCTGTACAACGAACAGGCTCAGCGGGGTCTGCTGATCGCGCACAATCT
>JANNGQ010000285.1:0-2060 GCA_031403975.1 Planctomycetota bacterium | reverse complement strand
GTAACGGATTCAAGGACGCCGAATTCATCGAGATGGCTTTGCTGGCGCAGAAGATCGGCCGGCATGTCATTCCCGTTGTCGAGAAGTACACAGAACTCGAACTGATTCTGAAGTATGCAGAAAAGCTGAACGTGCGGCCTCAGATCGGCATGCGCGTCAAGCTGGCCGCACGAGGTGCAGGCCGCTGGCAGTCTTCGGGCGGCTATCGGTCTAAATTCGGTCTGCGGGCAAATGAAATCCTGATGGCGCTGGATGAACTCAGGAAGCGCGGGATGGAAGACTGCTTCACGCTGCTGCATTTTCATCTTGGCAGTCAGATCACCAACATCCGCCAGGTCAAAGCCGCACTCAACGAAGCCGCCCGAGTCTATACGGAACTCGTGCGCCGCGGTGCCGGGCTGAAGTACATGGATGTCGGCGGTGGCCTTGGCGTTGACTACGACGGCTCACAGACAAACTTCGAATCCAGCATGAACTACACCCTGGAAGAGTATGCCCGTGACGTGGTTTCCACGCTGCAGACCGTGTGTGATGACGCCGGTGTGACGCATCCGGATATTATCTCGGAAAGCGGACGAGCGATCTCGGCCTTTCACAGCGTTCTCGTCTTCGGAGTGCTCGGCGTGTCCCAGCAGGGTACGGAGAACACATCCGAGACGGCACTTGCGCCGTCAGAGGATTCTGAACAGGCGCTGTTGGATCTGTATCAGAGCTTCAAGGGCCTGAACCACCGCAATGCGCTGGAATCTTATCACGATGCCCAAACCTCCATCGACACGGTCATGACGCTGTTTAACACCGGCTATCTGTCTCTGGAACAGCGCTGCCTTGCGGAAAATATCTACTTTGCCACATGCCACAAGATCTGGACGCTGACCGGATCAATGGACTACATCCCGGAAGAACTGGAACGCCTCGACAGAGTTCTGTCAGACAACTATTTCTGCAACTTCTCGCTGTTCCAGTCGTGTCCGGATTCGTGGGCCATCAAGCAGTTGTTTCCGGTCATGCCGATTCATCAGCTGGACCATCGCCCGACCCGGCACGCAGTGCTCAGTGACATCACGTGCGACTCCGACGGCAAGATCGATCAGTTCATCGACCGCCGCGACGTCCGCCGGACACTGATGCTGCATGAGTTCGACGGTTCACCATATTACCTTGGAGTGTTTCTGATCGGTGCCTACCAGGAGATTCTGGGCGACCTGCACAACCTGTTCGGCGACACCAATGCCGTCCATGTGGACCTGTCGCCATCCGGCGAAGTCGTCCTGGATACGATCATCAAAGGCGAAACGGTCAGCGAAGTGCTGGATTATGTCCAGTTCCGCGGTCGCGATCTGATCAACCGGCTGCAGTTGGCTGTCGAAGTGGCCGTCCGCGAGAACCGCATCGATCATGTCCAGGCCGGCCAGTTTGTGAAGTTCTACGAGGAGGCTCTGAACGGCTATACTTATCTGGAAGAACCCGACGGCGAGTAAGCAAAAACGGCCATGCCATCGGTCATTGAGCTTTCGTTCGGCCGACACTGGCAGCTTGTTGAAAACGGTGTCTGGAACTTTGGAGGCATCAGAAACACTCGCAAATATCAGATGCCGGAGAGTTCCAGACACCTTTTTCAACTGCCTCACGCCAGTCGTTCAGGAAACGGCAGCACATCGGCAATCTGCGACAGGCCTGCGGCAAGCATGACGAGCCGGTCGAACCCCAGAGCGACCCCGGAACATGGTGGCAGTCCCGCTGACATTGCCGCCGCGAGGCGAGGAGCGCCCGGCAGTGCAGCGAGCGAGCTTCCGGAACGTACAGCGTTCTGCTGTTTCTCACGCTGCTGCAGCTCACCGGGATCCGTCAGTTCCTGATAACCATTGCACAGTTCGATGCCGTCAATGTACAGCTCGAACCGTCGGGCGACCTTCGGATCGCTGTCTGACGTGACGGCCAGCGCGGCCTGAGACGACGGATAGTCGCACAGAAAAGCCGGGTGCAGACGGCCTTCGCTGTCGCGACCGCCAAGCAACGGCTCGATACCGATCGCCAGCATGGCATTCAGAATGGCATTG
>JANNGQ010000284.1:0-1711 GCA_031403975.1 Planctomycetota bacterium | reverse complement strand
CAGCCTCGATTCCGATGACGCTCACCGGCGGGTTCGGCGCTTCACGCGTGAATCAGACCGTTACGGACCCGTTCTCGCGCGTCGACACCAAACAGACAACGACCGATATGAAAGTCAACGTCGGACTCAGGATTGACTTCTGAAAGTGAGATCTCGCCATGCGTTTTTCGTTGGTGCTCTTGTGCTGCATGTTGTGCCATGCCGGATGTTCAGACCCAATCAACGTCGGCCCGACAACGGTCAGTTCATCGACGGGTGCAGTGCGCACCAGCGTCCGGCTGGCGCTGAACTGGTACCCGGAAGTCGAACACGGAGGATACATCGCAGCGAAAACACTGGGACTTTTTGAGCTCGAACAGCTCGACGTGGAATTGATCCCGGGAGGCCCCGGAGCACCTCAGACGGTGATTGCTGAGCTGGCGGCGGAACGGATTCTGTTCGCGGTTTCTGATGCCGACAACGTTGTCAAAGCCCGAGCCGCCGGATTGCCGATTGTGGCGGTTATGGCACCGCTGCAGAGTTCGCCGCGGTGCATCATGGTGCATGAATCCTCCGGATTCCTGAAGCTCGCAGACATTTCGAACGTCGAACTGGCGATCAGTGATTCGCGTCCATTTGCGCTCTGGATGAAGCAGAAACTTCCGCTGACAAACGTGTCGATGGTCCCATTCAGCGGACAGGTGGGAGAATTCCTTGTGAAGCCGGACTTTGCTCAGCAGGCGTTTGTGTTCAGCGAGCCGTTTGTAGCGAGGGAAAAGGGCGGCGATCCCAGAGTTCTGATGGTCTCGGACATCGGCTTCAATCCTTACGCCAGCGTGCTGGTCACGACGGAGAAAGTCATTGCCGAGCAGCCAGAACTGGTCCGGTCAGTGGTTTCCGCCAGCATTGAGGGCTGGCATCGATACCTGGCCGATCCCGTCGTCACAAATGCGGCGATTCACGAACTGAACAAAGACATGAGCCCTGCCGCTTTGGAATTCGGAGCGAAGGCAATGGCTCCCCTTTGCCTGCCCGCCGACTGCAGCATGACGCTGGAACGCTGGCAGACGCTGGTCAATCAGATCGAAGAGATCGCAGACATCGAACCCGGCAGCGTGAAACCAGATGAGTGCTTTTCGATGAAGTTTTTGGGTGAGTAGTTTAACGGCAAGCCGCAGGCGACGGTTTTCCGCGCGCTCGTCAATCGGATCACGCAACCGGCAATGGAATTCGCGTCAACTGATTCGTTGTTTTTCAAGAGCCCTTTCTCTCGCGAAATCGGTAGCGTGAGTGGCCGACGGGCCGGATGAGACGTCGACCCGGCAATGCGGCGTGGCAGACGTTTTCACGGCGTGGCTGACTTCAACGGCAGCGAGAGTTCCATGATGCGCGGATCAACCGGGTCTTCGAGCCCGCACAGCACAAGGAAGTTCGACTGCAGCCTGAGTTCGTGGACTGCTTCGTTTGCGTCTTCGCCGGGCAAAGGCTGAGTCAGGGTCGTAATGCCACCGAATACACTGGATGTCCAGAGAACCGGCTGCTCGGATGTGACACGATGGTGTCTGTCGACGGCACTGATTGCAGAAGGCGTTCCGATGCCGCGTGGTGCGTAGCCAAACAGCGTTCCCGACCAGGGATCAAGCTTTGTCCAGAAGAGTTGTTCCGCGGCGGGCTTCAATTCCAGAAGGCTGTCCGGAAATCCTCCGTGCTGCCTGCGGTGCTGCAGAAGCTG
>JANNGQ010000283.1:0-3111 GCA_031403975.1 Planctomycetota bacterium | reverse complement strand
ATTGCACAGCACATGCTGAATCCGCATCTGAGCTCCATGAGCCCGCTTTCGTGGGCGGACGTGTATGCAGACTGGAACAGCGACGAGTTTCAGTACTACTGGAAGGACCTCAATCTTTCGGTATTGCCGAAGATCACGAAGTACCTCGACAATGCGTTTGATGAAGCCATCCAGCTTTCCCGCAGCGGTGACCAGCGAGCAAGGCTGCATCTGCACCGCATCGTCCTGCGAGATCCCGCGTCAGACCAGGGAAAACAGGCGGCGAGTGTCCTCGCCGAATAAGTCTGATCCCGGCTATCAACTTGACCACGTTTGTGTCTGACCTTGCTGTTGTGTTACAGGTCCAATCCCCGCCGCGGGATCCGGAAACACTATGAGTGACCAACCGATAGAGCCGATCAGCCAGCAGCCTGATGAAAGTTCGATCCACCTGTTTCAGCAGACAATGGCCGAACTGTTTTCACGTCCGATCGTCACATACACCATCATCATCGCCAATGTTGCGGTCTTCGCCCTGATGGTCGCTCGCGGTGTTTCTGTCGCTTCTCCGGATACCGGGGCGATGCTGAACTGGGGAGCCAATTTCGGACCGATGACGATGAATGGCCAGTGGTGGCGTCTGGTGACCTACATGTTTCTGCACTTTGGCATCGTGCATGTTGGATTGAACATGTGGGTGTTGTGGGGATTGGCACCGCTCGTGGAAAGATTCCTCGGCAGGGCTGGTTTTGGAATCGCCTACATCATGTCCGGCGTCGCTGGCGGTATCGCCAGTCTCGCTTGGAATCCCATAAGCATTTCGGCTGGTGCGTCAGGGGCAGTGTTCGGTGTCGCCGGCACTTTGCTCGGTTTTGTGGTTTTGCGTCCTGACACAATCCCCAGTGGTGTGAGGAATCAAATGCTGACGAGCATGGCAAAGTTCCTGCTGCTGAACACGATCATCGGGATGAGCGTACCGCAGATCGACATGGCTGCCCACATCGGTGGCTTTGTCGCCGGTGTCTTGTTCGGCCTCATGCTCAGTCAGCCGGTGTCGACGGCAATGATCCCACGCCGGAGGTTCAAGAATCTCATCGCCCTCGGCGTAACAGGGATCTTGTTCCCGCTGGTAATTCTCGCCCTGCCAGAAGCACCACCCGACATCGATACAGAAATGCAACGATTGGCACAGGTCGAAAATCAAGTTTACGACACGTACAATTCCGCTGAGGACTTGGCGGCACGGGGCGTCATTGATGACATCGAACTCGCCGATCGGATTGAGTTGAGAGTCCTCTCGCCCTGGACGAAGCTCCGTGAAGAGGTCGAAGGTTTTCTCCAGCTGGAGTATGCCAACAAGGATTACCTGGACGAACTGGTTCGTTATCTGCGGTGCCGGGAGGAAAGCTGGACGCTGCGGGCTCAAGGCTTACGGGAACAGGATGACGCCAAGCTCCAGCGGTCCAATGAACTTTCCAGTGAATGTGGCAAGATGATGCAAGCGAGAATGAAGTAGACATCTTGAAAGCAGCTGACAGCAACGACCCGCAAGAAACTCCGTCCTGAGATCTGCGGCCACCGGTGGCAACTTTGAAAGCCACCGCGGCTTGGTACTCTCTCCGTTTGTGACAAGATCCAATTCTGCCGCGATACATCGATGCTGCGACTTGTGCGGCTGGCCTTTTCGGATGGCCTCCAGTATCAGCCGCATCAGGTCTGGCTCTTGGACAGCCAGCTCACGGAATGTCTCCGGCGTGTCGTCCGGAGTGGCAGTCAACGAAGGATCTGTCACTTGCAAAGCGGCATCGCAGGAAGATCAGTCTGTGAACCGTTACAAACCCAGGAACCTGGCGAAGAGTGTCACGGTGGAATCGCGGTTTGGAAATTTTCGCCGACGGCTGTGTTTCAGTCCGGGAGGATAGAATTGGCAGGTGGTGCAGTCGACCACGCGGTGACAGTCGCTACCCAGTCGAAAAACGCATACGACTTGATGCCTTTTCTCTGCTTGGGCCGCAACTCGGCGTAGGTGGATAATGGCTCGTAGGAAATCGCAGTGATGACTCCGATACTGCCCTTCGCCCGATGTACCTTCATGGCATAAAGCGGGTAGTCCAAACCCAGCATGAACCCTCCTCCTTTCATCGTCCGGAGCGAGTAGGCAAATAGTCCTCCAGTTCGTTCGTCGAGGTCCGGTGTCAAGGTGTATGACCAACCACTGACACGCATCGTCAGGGCGTTTATTTTTTCGCCGGTCGGTACAACGAGTTGCTGGTAGTTTGCAGACCCCGTGCTGAGGGGATTGGCCTGCTCGGAACAGAGGCCGGAAAATGTCAGCACACCGATTTTCGTCTTTCCTTGCGAGATGACAAATTCAACCTCGCGAGCGAGTGCATCGGGCTTCATCTTCAGTGAAGCCGGAGGAGGGAGGAAAACCGGTTTGACGGTGCTTCCATTGCCGAAAGTCCAGTTTTTTTCGTCCGGAGTGCAGGTGTCGCAACCGAGGACGTTGTGCAACCACCAGTTCACTTCCGCCGGATCCGCGGAACGGCAGTTGAATTTGATCAGCTCCCAGACCGGAATGCCGGCCTTACTGGCGATGGTCTTCCAGGTATCACCGGACTTAACAAAGTACTCGATTCCGGATCCGGCAGGATATGGCGGTCGGACGACTGGTTTCCGCTCGTAGCGAGAATCGAGGCAAGTGGTACGTTTCTTTCCGGGGAGAACCTTGGCTGCATTTCCTTTCGTGCGTGAACATGTGGTCGCTGGGAACCAAAACCCTCGTCATTACCAATCCAGGAGTGTTGTTGATCAGGATTAGCCGGATTCCGCCGAAGGGCTGTGAGTCGGCATGGCAAACAACATCTGCACCGCTGGCGACGGACCACTTGAAGATGTACCGGTCTCAACATCTTCAATGCGTGCCGAGACTGCGAAGCGCTCCAGGGAATGTCCAGGATTTCCACAAACTCAGCCCTTCCGCAAAATTTTGCGGTCAGATCCCTGGTCGGTGGAGGTTCGTGGCCGGAATGGCAAGACGGCGTGGTGATCCAGGCAGGTATCGGTGCATGGTAATCAGGTCCGGCTGTTGCGACTGCTGTGAGTTCACGCTGACTCAGCGGCGGAGACCTG
>JANNGQ010000282.1:0-4577 GCA_031403975.1 Planctomycetota bacterium | reverse complement strand
TCCGAGAGCAGGCGCCAGAGTAGCGCAATCGCCTCGACATCGGCACGAGGATCCGCCGTGCCGAACGACTCCACTCCGAATTGATGGAACTGCCGGAGGCGCCCCGCCTGCGGCCGCTCATGGCGGAACATCGGCCCGATGTAGAAATACTTCTGCGGGAGTGGCCGGTTCCAGTGTATCGCCGCAAGTGGCAGTCGGATGACTGTTACGAGCGACTGAGCCGAATTCTGATGGAGAATCATCAGTGGCTGCGACCTGCCCTGGCCAGTCACAACCTGCGCAGTCTGTCGCATGGACTGGCATGGGCTGAAGAACTGAAGGTGCCGGACAGATCGATGGAAATTCAGATGCTGTACGGCATGTGTGACGAGCAGGCTCAGCTGTTTCTGGAACGCGGCTGCCGAGTCCGGATCTATACTCCGTTCGGCGAACTGATCCCCGGAATGGCGTACCTCGTGCGTCGTCTGCTGGAGAATACCTCCAACGATTCTTTCCTCCGTCAAAGTTTCACCGATCAGATTGCTGTCGAGACACTCCTCATGAAACCCTCCAGTCGTGCGATCAAAGAACCACCGATACAGGATGCTTCCAGGTCCGGCTTTGCCAACGAACCGCTGCTCGACTTTACTCAGGAGAAGAACCGCGCCGCGATGACTCAGGCCTTGCGCGAAGTGAGGGAGCGGCTGGGTGAGGTGTATTCGCTGGTCATCGACGGCAAGTCGTGCGACAGCCGGGCAACGCTGGTCTCCCGCAATCCGTCAAAGACTTCCGAAATCGTAGGTCGGGTTGCTTCGGCGACCGTGGATCATGCGACCGATGCCATCGAAGCGGCGCGCAGGGCGTTTGCGGCCTGGGCTGCGACTCCCGTCGACACTCGTGCCGAATACGTCGAACTCATGGCGGCCGAAATGCGCGAACGGCGTTGTGAACTGTCGGCGTGGATTATTCTCGAAACGGGCAAGCCCTGGGCTGATGCGGATGCCGACGTCGCGGAATCCATCGACTTCTGTATGTACTACGCCTACGAAATGCGGCGACTGTCCGTGCCGCGGCAGTGTGACTTCCTCGGTGAAGAAAACAGTTACTCGTACCGTTCCCGCGGCGTGTGTGTAGCCATCGCTCCCTGGAATTTTCCCCTGGCGATTCTGACCGGGATGACGGTCGCAGCATTGGTCACAGGCAACACCGTGGTCATGAAACCGGCGGAACAGTCTTCGGTGGTCGCGGCGAAACTGATGGAAATCATCCGCAACGCCAGTCTGCCGGACGGCGTCGTTAACTTTTTGCCGGGAATCGGCGAAGACATCGGACCGACTCTGGTCAGCCATCCGGATGTCGATCTGGTCGCCTTCACGGGCTCGCAGAACGTCGGACTCGAAATCAACCGGGCCGCCGCGGACACCGAGAAACGCCAGCAGAACGTCCGCCGCGTCATCGCCGAGATGGGCGGCAAGAATGCGATTATTGTGGACGATGACGCAGATCTGGATGAAGCCGTTGTCGGCGTCATCCGCAGTGCGTTCGGTTACGCCGGCCAGAAGTGTTCGGCCTGTTCACGAGTGATCGTGGTCAGTTCCGCCTACGATCAATTCGTGGAGCGACTCGTCGCGGCGACGAAGAGTCTGAAAGTCGGCATTGCGGAAGATCCGGGGACGAAAGTCGGTCCCGTCATTGACGAAGACGCGCGTGACCGGATTCTCGATCTGGTCAGAAAAGTCGATCCGGAAACCGGCGGATTCCTGGCGCTCGCCGTAGATCCCGGTCCGCTGGCGAAACAAGGTACTTTCGTGGGGCCTCATATTTTTACCAATGTTGATCCGACATCATCACTGGCTCAGAACGAAATCTTCGGACCAGTGCTGGCGGTCATGCGGGCGAAGAATCTGGACGAAGCCTTCCTGATCGCCAACGGAACCCGCTTCGCGCTGACAGGCGGAGTTTACAGCCGCAGTCCGGCCACATTGCGACGAGCCCGCCAGGAATTCGAAGTCGGCAATCTGTACCTCAACCGCGAGATCACCGGCGCTCTCGTTCAGCGACATCCGTTCGGCGGCTACCGCATGTCCGGCATCGGCAGCAAAGCCGGCGGACCGGATTACCTCCTGCAGTTCCTCATCCCGGTCAGCATCACCGAAAACACGATGCGCCGCGGATTCGCTCCGAAGCAGGATGAAGACGCGTAGCCTGCTGTTGTCCCGCCTACTGTTGTCCCGCCGCTCCGCCGGCGGGAATTCTGGTTCTCGCACTCGGCGTCCGCACCGCCATGGGCCGTCGGCAGATTCCCAGCCGGCGGAGTCCCGGCGCTCCGGGAGTCAACAGTAGTCAACCTCGCTTAATTTGCCGGTACACATGTGGCTGCGAGCCTTTCACGACGCTCATCGGAGCCAAAGCACTGAATGCCTCGAATGCTGCATTTGCGCGAACCGCATCTGCAGGCCCCGAATGAACCAAGAGTTGATACCGCAACGCAAGCGGAGATTCAATGGTTGTTGTCAGAGCTGACTTCATGCACGGCGACGCACACATCCAGCCGTCATCGCGGACGTGCCAGCGAGTCGGCTGGCCGGGATTGGATGGGTGATCGAGGTAAGTGATGCCTTCGATCCGAGTCCCCGTGCGATCTGTCGCTCCGCTGTAGTCGACCCAGCGGGCGATCTGTTCGAAGAGTTTTGTCTCTGTCTGAGTTCCTTCGCTACTCGTCAGAACTCCGCCGCCGAACACGGCTGACACGGACCTGGCTGCACGAACGGCAAGGAACCCGAAGTGCGTCTGTCCGAATTCGAGTGACGCTGAAGCCGGTACGAAGCGACTTTGAAGCTCCATCGAGAATTCACCTGCATCGCTGACTGGTCTCACTTCACAGATCAGTTCCTGTGTCAGCAGCGGAGCCGGGTTGTGCCCGTCGAACCATTTCAGCTCAACCGCCATACGGCACGCATTATCACCGTCTTCGTACGCCAGCCACTGCGACTGTCGGATGACAGCAGATGACGCATTGCCCCAGTAGTCGATCCCCAGCACTTTATTGTGCGCAAACCAGACCGACTGGTGATGATCATGATCCGGAGCGCCCGGATGTCCCATCCGAGTCAGCATTGCACCCGACGGAGCGATGACGGGGAAGAAGAACGGACGGGGATAGTCGGTTCCGGAGTTCCAGCGAAGGATCTCCCGTCCGCCGATCTGAAACGATACCTGATGACCGGTCAGCGGAACGACCTGACAATTTGAAGTCTGATTCATCGGCAACCTACTGTTGTCCCGCCGCTCCGTCGGCGGGGATTCCTGTTCTCGCACGCTGTGTTTTCATTTGCTCAGTCTGATCGGACAGTCCCAGCCGGCGGAGTCCCGGCGCGCCGGGAGTCAACAGTAGAGTCCAACAGCAGCCGTTCCACAATCAACTCTGCACATCGGGAAGCTTCATCAAGTATTACCGATGAACTGGACAAGCGCCCCGATGATTTCCATTTCTCAAAAGGCGTCACCATGCCGCGGCAGATCATCGATTCGATTCCGCGAGTGACGCGGGTGTCACGGGACTTGTCCAGGTGCAGAATTCCAACAGCGGCTCCGGATGTCAGGGCCTCGCAAATCATCGACACGCTTTCGTTCGTGACCCAGACGGTTGCAGCCGTCTGAAGCTGAACCGGTAGCCAATCCGGGCCGATCTCGTCGGCGGGGATCATCTGGCCCGAAAGGTCGCCGCTGTTCCACCTTGCGAGAAACGACGACGGAGTACGGCGGGACGTTGTAAGAGTCCACGCAATCCCGGGTGAGCTGTTGATGACCGCCGCAATCTGCGAGAGCACGCTTTCGTCCGACCAACCGAAATGATCCGACGGCCCACCGATCAGGATCAGACCTCGTTGCGCGTTCAGCGGTGCAGATGGTCGCACTCGGTTCAGCGCGCCTTCCGTGACAATGACATTCGCCGGGATTTGCCGCAGACCGTCAGCAGCCGGAATCAGGCAGGCATCAAACATTCTCAGCGGCAGGCTGGGTTTCATCAATACGATGGTCTTACCGCCAAATCGCCACCGTGCCGCAAGCAACGGAATGTGCGTCGCATGTCCTGCACCGATCAGAAGTTTCGGCAAGGGAAGTGAATCAAGCGATCTCAGTCGACCGGGAAGCAGGCTCTTGAGGCCTCTGATGTGATCCCTGATCAGGATGTCCTGGAACGACGCATCACATCGTCGTCCGATGGCTTCGCTGAGCCCGAGAATCTGATTGCCATGCCCGGCTCTGCCGTCAAGGAATCGCCAGATTGTCACAGGGGAAGCCATGGAGTACCTACTGTTGTCCCGCCGCTCCGCCGGCGGGAATTCCTGTTCACGCCCTCGGAGTTTTCATCACCACGGGCCATCCGGAAAATTCCGGCCGACGGAGTCCCGGCGCGCCGGGAGTCAACAGTATTCACGCTGCATCTTTCAGGGGCATGTGAGACAGCTGCAGAGCGCGGTAAGTCGGACACGATTCCATCAGCTGATCGTGAGTTCCCGTAGCGACGATGCGGCCCTGGTCCATGACGATAATGCGGCTGACAAGGTCCAGAAATGTGCGATTCAGCACATGGC
>JANNGQ010000281.1:0-2948 GCA_031403975.1 Planctomycetota bacterium | reverse complement strand
ATCACAGTGGAGTCAGTGCAAAGTTCTGCAACCGGGCATTCAGCATTTTCTATCTGGCCCGCAGAGCGCAACGAGATCTGGCCGATCACAGCCATGCCGAAAGCGTCGGCGAGGCGCTGGACGACTGTGGCAGAACCGGCTGGGGCATGGTGTCGGTATTCACTGGCTCACCACCGCTGCCACTATCGTGAAGGAGGAGCGACTTCGCGGACGACAGCGCCCTGATCGGCACTCATCACAAGCAGGGCGAAGCGTTCAACGTTATCAAGGTCATTCGTGCTCAGTGACGCATAGTCGAATCGGCCGCGCAGGTCGGTGTATCCATCTTTGTAAAACCGCGTGCTGCCATCCTTCATCTTCGCATACGTTTTCACATAGACACCTGACAGCGATTTGCGACCCTTCTCGTCAGTCACACGAACCTGGCCGTAGTTGTCCGACATCTGCAGTGCCAGCGAGTTGGAGTAATAGGCAGCTCGTTTGCTCTTGCCCTGACCGACCACTTCCACAAGCACGTTTCTGTTGCGAAGTTCCACGGGCAACTGAAAGGTGTATTGAGACTTCTTTTTCGGAAGATCGTACGACTGTGTCATGTTCGGATGAATGTGAGCAAAGTTGCCGGACTGCTGCTGCACAAAAGGGTTGCGGCTGAACAACAGTTCGATATCCATCAGATAATAGTTAACTTGAATCGTTTCGAGATTCTGGAAATCCAGTGCGATTTCCTGCTTATCGACCGCCACCTCGAATGTGCATTCTCCCGCGGCGAGCTGTGCCAACAGTTGATCGCGATTGTCAGGGTCGACGGGTTCCTGTGCATCGCCGCGTTTGCTGGCGTCGTCGATTTCTTTAACCTGCGCAGCCATTGCCGCAAGCGCATTTCGCCACCGGTCAACCGGATAATCCGCGTATTTCGCGACGATGGTGCGGGCAATATCAAGTTCGCCGTCGAAGAAATCACAATA
This sequence comes from Planctomycetota bacterium, assembly GCA_031403975.1. Classification (GTDB taxonomy): domain Bacteria; phylum Planctomycetota; class Planctomycetia; order Planctomycetales; family Planctomycetaceae; genus SXXK01. Next base: position 1,983 of record JANNGQ010000281.1, on the reverse strand, counting down.
GGCGGCCATGTAGTCATACTGCATTCGACTGGACAGGTTGTCGGCATTGACCTGCGAAAAGAATGACTGAGCCTCGGTCACCCGATCCTGAAGCAGCAGATAACCGCTGAGTGTCAGTCGATGCTGATCGCTGAGGTCACGCTCATACGAAAGCAGCCTGGTGAAACTCGCAAACTGTCCGCGAAAGCGATCGTTGAGGATCCTGCGATCATCACCCAGCTGATGAGCCCGGGCGTTGACCAGCGGACGGTACTCAAGATTCTCGAACAGATTGCGTTCTACCGGCTCAATGTCCAGCAGCGAACTCGAAAGCATCGGACCACAGATTTGTACGAACTGTTCGTGATGACTTAGAAACTCACGGACAGAATCGCGATCGTTGTGTTTCACACCATACGACCAGAGTGTCGGATCGAAGGCATGCTGGCTGGAAAGCAGATCGATCGCCTGAGCGAAGAATTCGGCATCCTGCATTCGCCAGGCAATTCGGCTGAGATTTGTCTGATGCAGGCTCTGCGTGTTCAGATACCGCAGCACCTCATCGGCCGAGGCATACTGCGAGACATAGTCCCAGGACTCGGTGTCTTGTATTGTTGGCCGTTCGACCACCTTGAATTTCACCGGCTCGGCGCTGGTCACAAGCTCTTCTTCACGAGCCACATTCACCGGATAGTGAGCAAATTCCCCGGCCATCGGGAAGTAGAAATAGTACTCGAACGAACTTGTCTTGTAGGGCTCCAGCGCTATCTCATGGCTGTGAGTGTAATGGCTGCTCAATACGGGAATCGCACCCTGAGGTATCTGCAGCAGCAGATTCAGCGTCTGATTACCGGACGTTGGATTTGTCAGGACGACCTGGCACCCGTACACCGTGTGCACGAGGAACTCTTCGGAAACGAATTTGTCCTGGCGTTGTCCGTTGACGGTTCGGTAACGATCGCTGTGCTTATAGAAATTCTGGCTGATCAGAATGGGCAGATCTTTGGCGACGCCATCCGTCGCTTTTATCTGTTCGTGAACGATGGCCAGTGGAGTCGCGGCATTGATCTTCCACGCAGCGTCCTTCTGTTCCTGCTGATGGTCTCCCGCTTTAAACGGCAGATCAAGCAGCGACAATGCAAACATGACTTCCGTGAAGTTGCGGGAGGCTTCGGCCAGATTGGATGAAAAGAACGGACCATCCGGGCCGTGCGAGGCAAAGTCCGCCCAGAACGCATTTACAGTCACAAGTCCATCATTCTGCGAAGTGATCGGCAGTTTGTAGTAGTTGTTTTCCGCCCACTCCTGTGTCTTTTCCGTCTGCCGAAACAATTCGCCCAGCATCCGTCCGGAACGGTTGTCCGCCCATAATTCTTCAGGCAGGGACTTATCGTCTGCCAATCTCTCTTTTTTGAATTCCGGGGCAGCGAACCGACGTAATTCGCTCCACTGAGCTCCACGTTCTCTGGATTCGCCCTCTTTCTCCAACAATTGCACGCCGGCACCAAGTCTTGCACCGAACCCACCAGCAGCGCCCGGTGCCATGTCAACGCTGTCCCTGTCCCGAATTTGTGCGGGATCGACAATAGCGGCAACGTTCGCATCCATGTCCGCCATGAAGCCAAAATCATTTGCCTCTCTTGTCATTACCCGACCGTTCACAGCCGTTCCAAACAGAAACTCCGCGCGCACCGCGTCCGGCGGTACGATTTCCAGTTGTTCACGGATGAAACGGGAAGTCACATCGCGTTCTGCTGCAACGCGGCGCCCGAGGAGTGCCTTCTCCACAGTGTTCAGACGCTGATAACGCCGGGGAGTCAGGTATTCGCCAAGAGCTTCGCCCAGCAGCCAGTGATCCAGAAATGTCTTGTCCAGTTTGTTAGCAAGATACGGTTTAACGACTTCGTTGAAGAACTCGGGGTCTCGCTGTGAAAGAAAGAAGTTCAGTTCGTGACAGGCAAATTGTGAATACAACTCCTGCTTGCGTGCTCGCCCCAGTTCTGG
>JANNGQ010000280.1:0-4606 GCA_031403975.1 Planctomycetota bacterium | reverse complement strand
CGATAGACGCTGTATCCGCCCAGCCTGCGGACGACAAACGCTTCCAGCCATGACTGCTTGAAAATGTGCCAGCTGGCCATCGAATACACATGACTCGGGATTGCCCGGCAGAGCATTCCAAGCAGCATCGGATCAGAATCGCGGCTGTGATTTGGACACAGCACAATCCCGTGCCCGGCTTTCAGACTGGCCCGGACGTGTTCAAGCCCTTCAAAGGTACAGTTGACGATGCCGTGAGTGTTTTTCAGATACGGCTTCAGCCACAACCGAAACGCCCAGGACAGCCATTTCCCGCGGTACGGCGGGATGAACTGATACGGCTCATCAATCACAACTCGATGCATCGCGCAGAGCCAATCCCGGACAAGAGGAATTCAATGGGGCCGCAGGGACTTGAACCCTGAACCAACGGATTATGAGTCCGCTGCTCTAACCGATTGAGCTACGGCCCCGCATCAAATAGGTTGATGGTTGTGTCGCAAAACTCAGCTGTTGTGCCTTCTGAGTGTTTTCCGCACATTCGGGCTCTGATGCAGCACGCAGTATTCATCATCGCAGAATGTCACGCAAGTGGCTGCAGGATTACGCGCAGTACAGGTTGCTCCAGTCGTCAGCAGCCATCCACCTATTTGATGCGGGGCCGTAGCTCAATCGGTTAGAGCAGCGGACTCATAATCCGTTGGTTCAGGGTTCAAGTCCCTGCGGCCCCATTGTTTTTCAGGGGTTTCCGAGTCGTCGGGAACCCCTTTTTCGTCAACTACCACCTCAACTACCACCTCAGGCGTTTTTCGATCGCTGGCGATGTCGGCAAATGCAGCCAGTAGCGCGGAGGTCTGATCGGAATCAACTCCGCCGTAGAACTGCTCGGTCGTCGTGACGCTCTCATGCCGCATCAACTCCTTCAGCACCATCGATGTCACCCGCCTCGACCATCGAAAGCGAAACGCCCGCCGGAGGTCGTGAGCGGACGCCCAGACCGGCTTGCCGGCTTTCTCGTCGACTTTCACGTTCGCCGTCTCTCCGAGTCCTGTGATGGCCCTTGAGACGGTAATGCCGACAACGGCTCGCCTTGCCGTTGTTATCGGAAACAACGCCTGATAAAATGCCGCCCGCCATTCGAATGCTGAACTGGAAGCCTCACGATGCCGTTTTATCTTTTCCACTGGACCCACAGGGCACTGGAGAAGATCGCTGAACACGGCGTCACGAAGGAGGAGTTTCAGGAGGTGGTCATGGCATCCAACCGATTCGACAAAAGCCGCTCGAGCGGCCTGCCCATCGCTTTTGGCGAAACGTCGACAGGGAAGTACATCGCATGCGTGTTTGAGTCGATCGATGATGTTGAGCTGATCCCGGTCACTGCCTTCGAAGTGTGGAGCAACCCATGAAATCCGCTGTGAGCAAAACGAAGATCCTGACTCCGGCAGAAGATAAACGGATGAAGGCATTGCAGGATGAGCTCGATCTGGAAAAAGCCGAGATCGTCGCAATGGGCCGACGGTTCAAGGCCGAGCACGACGCGATGCTGGCCGAAGTAATGGAAGGGATTCGCGACGCGAAGGAAAAGGACGGCCTGAGTCTGGCTGATCTGCAGAAGCGGACGGGCATCGATAAGGCTCAATTGAGCCGTCTGTTGAGCGGCGACGAGAAACTCATCAATCCTTCGCTGAGCACTTTGGAGCGCGTCGCCGCCGCGGTCGGACGCCGGCTGAAGCTGACTCTTGCTGAGCGATGAAGTGAATCGTTGACATCTTCCGAGGTATTTCGGTCGAAATACTCCCAACCGTCGATCGGATCATGTCGCATTCGCTTTGCACGCACGTCGCAGCAAAATGGACCGTCTGACGTCCGTGAACCTCGTTCACTGCACGCCGCAACGACGGCCAGGCAGTTGACTTCATTCCATTTCGTCCGATGCTTGCAGACTCCTGAATTGCATCGTGCGGCACACAACGAGGACCCTGCACATGGTGGCGCCCGCTTCCCACAACGAACCCGCCCGCTGCGGGACGTTCTTCCCCTTGATCACAATCACGTTGATTTCGTCTGCCATCGTATAACATCCATCTGAGGAACAACTCCCTGATTCGCGGGCTTAGGCCACGACTCAGATCGTCGAAAGACGTGGAATTAGAAACCCCTCGAGGGAAACAATGGACGAATCGAAAATAGCCTGTCAGGTTGCTTTCTCGCATGACGCCGTTACACACAAGACGGCCGATGGCTGGTCTGCGTTTACGAAATGATCGACGTTATGACCGTCCTTCCAGTGACTGCCTTCGAACCGGAACCACTGTGATGAAACGCAAGCCAAAGCCATCGGAAAAAGTGCAGCCGGCCGCGGCCCGCATCTCTCGCAAGTCAATCACGATGACACCCGAGCAGACGCAACGCTGGCGACGGCAGGTCGCAGCAATCGAACAGGAAAAACCGGAACTGACTCGCCGCGCGCTGGATCGTAAGGCCGAAGTCGATGCCCTGCAGGTTGTCGCCGCCGACCTGCAGTTGGCCCGGAAAGCGGCCGGAATTACGCTCGAGGCCCTGCAGTTGGCCACCGGCATCGATCGCGCTCAGCTGAGCCGACTGCTGCAGTCCAAGGGCAACCCGACACTCGCGACGCTCCAACGCGTGGCGAAAGCCTGCGGCCGCCGCATTGTCATCCGCTGTGAAGTCGCTCAATGAGCAAGCCCTGAAACGCAATCGGCTCTGCCCGGGATCACAGACCGTCCGAGATATTTCGGTCGAAATACTTCTGGCTGGCCGATTTCAATTCGCCCCGTTCGCGTTCCATGCGGTTCGCGGCAGAATGGACAGTCTGACGGCCGTCAACGTCGTTCACCGCCTATGCAGCGGAGACCTCTGAAGCCCTGTGAGGTCTCTGCATCTTTCCTATCGACCTGCAGCACTCGCCGCCAGCAGTGTTCTGCCAATGGCCCGGTCTGACATTTCTTTCAATCGCTCCTTCAGCTGCACCGCTGGCACTCCTGCACCTCAAGGCAGGCGATTCGTAGTCCAGCCGCTGAAGTCGCGAACTACCACCTCAACTACCACCTCAAGCGCCGAGTAACAGCCGCACAACGTCTGGACGGTCCCTGTTCCCTTCGCACAAATTCCAGTATTCTGACCCCGCTGGGACTACGCCTGGTCGGTCTTGTTGGGCTCATAATCCGTTGGTTCAGGGCTCAAGTCCCTGCGGCTCCATTGAGATTCTTTTGTCTGTGATTGGCTTTGCACGATGCATCGAGTTGTGATTGATGAGCCATATCAGTTCATCCCGCCGTTCCGCGGGAAGTAGTTGTCCTGGGCGTTTCGGTTGTGGCTGAAGCCGTATCTGAGGAAAACGCACGGTATCGTCAACTGCACGTTTGAAGGACTGGAGCATGTCAGGGCCAGTCTGAAGGCCGGGCATGGGATAATCCTCTGTCCGAACCACTGTCGCGATTCAGATCCCATGCTCATCGGGATGTTGTGCCGGGCGATTCCCAGTCACGTCTATTCCATGGCCAGCTGGCACATCTTCAAGCAGTCCTGGCTGGACGGATTTGTCGTCCGCAGGCTTGGGGGCTACAGCGTTTATCGCGAAGGTCTGGACCGGCAGGCACTCGACACGTCGGTGCAGATTGTGTCTACGGCCGAGCGTCCACTGGTGATTTTTCCGGAAGGAGTGATTTCGCGGGCCAATGACCGGCTGAATCCGTTGATGGACGGCGTTTCGTTTATCGCCCGGGTCGCCGCCAGGAAACGGGCGGAGATCAGCCCGAAAGCCAGAGTCGTCATTCATCCTGTCGCGCTGCGCTATCAGCTGGTCGGAAATCTGATGGACTCCGTCGGGCCTGTGCTGACAGCGTTGGAAAAGCGCACATTCTGGAAGACGCATGAAGATTTGCCGGTGGAACGGCGGATCCGCAATCTCGCCCATGCTCACATGGCCAGTCGGGAAATTGAGATTCTCGGCGATTGCCGACAGGGGCCGCTGATGCCTCGCATGGAACAACTTGTGGACAGCATTCTTCAGCCTTTTGAGCGGCAATGGCTGGGAAAGGCTCGCACTGGCGATGTCATTTCGCGAGTCAAAGACCTGCGGACGGCAATCGTACCCGATCTGCTGAAGGGGAATCTGTCGGAATCCGAAAAGCGGCAGCGCTGGAGGCAGCTGACTGACTGCTACTACGCTCAGACACTGTCAATGTACCCACCCGATTATCTGAACGACGGAATCCGCGGCCCGATTTCCCAGGAACGGATTGCCGAGACCGTGCACCGACTTGAGGAAGATCTGACGGACAAGGTCACCGTTCAGCCGGCGTGGCAGGTCGAATTCCGCATTGGTGAAGCCATCGAAGTCGACCCGACGCAGAAAAAGCCACGCTCTGCCGATCCGCTGATGCAGACTCTGAGAGAACGGATGCTCGGACTTCTGGGAATCCGCGACTGGTGGCCTCCACAGCCGGTCCGAATCGTTGAAGAACCCCTCCAGATCGGGATGAAGACTTGCTGCGATGCCGAGGCCGACATCAGCCAGCAGGCTCCGTCACCAGTCCACTCAACACAGACGTGAGAAACAGGGATCGGAGTTACGGGCTGGCGTTTTCGAGAGCCTGAACAC
>JANNGQ010000279.1:0-2992 GCA_031403975.1 Planctomycetota bacterium | reverse complement strand
GATCTTCAGCAGGCGACTCAGCAGATTCGCCTTTCCGAACGGACAACGCTCGTGAGTCAGGTTGCCGGCGGACTGGCGCATCAGCTGCGAAACTCGATCACCGGTGCTCGGATGGCCGTGCAGCTGCATCTGCGGCGGTGTGATGATGCGGATCGGGAAAGTCTGCAGGTGGCAATCCGACAGTTGAGCCTGACGGAGAATCAGATTCGTGGACTGCTCAGTCTGACTCGCAATGCTCAGCAGACTCCTGTCGAGGGCCGTATCGATCACATCCTCAGTGAGATTCAGTCGCTGCTGGAACCGCAGTTTCGACACGCTGATACCAGCCTGACGATGGAACTTCCTTCAGAAACTGAAAGCACTCGCTTCGTCGTGGCCGATGCTGAGCAAACCCAGGCGGCCCTGCTGAATCTGATTCAGAATGCGCTGGAGGCCTGTGGTCCTGGCGGAAAAGTCCGGGTCGGGGTTTCGCTGCGGGATGGTCTGATTCAGGTCGACGTGCTTGATAGCGGTACGGGAGTCGCCGATGATCTGCGGGATCGGGTGTTTGATCCTTTTGTGACCGGAAAACCGGAAGGCGTCGGTCTCGGCCTGACTCTGGCAGCGCAGGCGGCCGAATCCGGCGGCGGACAGCTGAGCTTCGACCGTGTCGACGAGTGGACCCGTTTTCGGTTTCAGATTCGCCCGGCATCCAAATGAAAGTCCCGCGTGTCCCACGTCCTGATCGTTGATGATGAGCCTGCCATCTGCTGGGCATTTCGTGAGTGTCTCACAGACGAAGGCTACTCGGTCGACGTTGCGGGAACCGCGGAAGTTGCACTCACTCTGGCTGCACGGCAGTTGCCGGATGTGATTGTCATGGACGTGCGTCTGCCGGGAATGGACGGTCTGGAAGCGCTGCGGCGACTTCAGAAAACTTCGGCATCAGTGCCTGTGATTGTCATGACTGCGTTCGGCAGTCTGAAGACGGCAGTCAGTGCGATCGACGGCGGAGCGTTTGATTATCTGACGAAGCCGATCGACCTGGACAAGGCCGTCGCTGTTGTTCGCCAGGCGTTGGCGGCGGCACAGAAGACCACGGCGTCGAAAGAAACCATCCGGGACGAAGATCTGATCATCGGAAGCTCGCCTTTGATGCAGGACGTGTTCCGACGAATTGCACTGGTGGCCGAACGCGACGTCCCGGTGCTGATCACGGGTGAAAGCGGAACCGGAAAAGATTTGGTGGCGCGAGCCATTCATCAACACAGTGGCCGCGAAGGTGGATTTATCCCGATTTGTATTCCGGCGCTAAGCGAATCGGTAGTTGAAAGCGAACTGTTCGGCCATGTCCGGGGAGCCTTCACTGGCGCGGATCAGGAACGGCGAGGACTGCTGGAATTGGCCAACGGCGGAACGGCATTCATTGATGAGATCGGCGACGTTCCGCTGAACGTGCAGGCAAAATTGCTGCGAGTGCTGGAGACTCGTGAAATCCGACCGGTCGGAAGCAGTGACTGCCGAACAGCTTCCTTTCGTCTGGTTGCGGCAACGAATCGTTCGCTCGAACAGCGAGTTGCTGCCGGTGACTTCCGGGGCGACCTGTATTATCGCCTGAACGTGTTCCGGATCGAGATGCCGGCGTTACGCCATCGGATTGAAGATATCCCGGCGCTGGCCGAACGGTTTCTGCAGGACGCTTCTCAGAACCGCAACCCGTTGCAATTGTCTGCGTGCGCACTGGACGAACTGCAGTCCCGATCCTGGTTCGGCAACGTGCGTGAACTCCGCAATGCAATTGAATCGGCCAGTGTGATCTGCCGCGGCGATACGATCACCCGCGAACACCTTCCGATGCCGCTGCCTTCGCTGACCCGGGACGGCAGCAGTCCGGTTGCTTCAGACGTCGACCAGCTTGTGAACGCCGTCCGGGCCTGGACAGAATCGCAGCTTCCGACGGATGGAAGTTCGCGAGCTGACCTCTACGAGAGTTTTCTGGGCGTTGCCGAACCAGCTCTTCTGAATGCCGCCCTGAAACATGCACAGGGGCACCGCGGCGATGCGGCAAAACTCCTGGGAATTCATCGGGAGACTCTGCGCGACAAACTTCGACGGCTTGATGAAGGTTGTCTTTGAATGGTGAATTCTAATAATCCATCCACAGGCCGCCGCCGATCAGGTTTTCCCAGCGGTCGAAGAACTGGTACTGCAGTGAGGGGCCGTTGTAATACTGCATGCCGAGTCGCAGGCGGTGTCGCGTTTCCAGTCCTTGCCAGCTCCAGCCGGAGACGAAGTTGATCCCTCCACTGAAGTCAAACTCTTCACGCAGGTGACCGTTGATGGCAGCAAACGGCGCACCTTGCAGGCTGCATCGGGCGACCGGTGCGTACTCAGCCCCGAGTTGCAGTTCCAGTGGTTCCGCTCCGCCCTGATGGCCGATCGCGTAAGCGATTTCGCCGTAGATTTTTGAACTGAGACTCAGATCGCGGACTGTGCCGACGACCAGCGAGTCCCGGACATAGTTGATCCGGGTGAACAGCGGATTTGCCAGCAGGAATTCGTCGCCCACATGCGAGCTGATGTGGTAATAGCCGGCTTTCCATGCCGTTCCGTCGCGTCGCCAGGTGGTCACTATTCCGGCTCGATAGTCCGAAGCGGCTAATTCAGCGCTGGGCGTGTCGGGCAGGACGCGTGCAAAAACACCGCCTTCCAGATCCAGCTGGAAACCTTCCGGATTTGCGGCACCGACGGTCCCGTGTCTCAGCAGCCCGACGCGTCCGCCGAGCACTGCTTCCCAGTAAGTCTGGTCGTTGCGAGTGTCATACAGATGCAGGAACTGCATTCGCGGTTCCTTTGTTCCGGCAAGGTACGAATGATACAGCAGGCCAGAGGGCATGACTTGCCATTGTTCACAGCGCGAGTTCCGTCCTGGAGATTCCGCGAAGACTGCTTCAGGACGCAACTCACGCCCGCGCGGCGGGTCAACGAGGTACTCCTCCGAGACACCGAAGGC
>JANNGQ010000278.1:0-4430 GCA_031403975.1 Planctomycetota bacterium | reverse complement strand
CGACGACAGAAAATCAGGCACGCCGGTTGAGGGTGAGATGATGACCAGGCCGGGGTCGTCAACCGAGATCACGCAGGCCATGACGAACTCAGCCGGATCATTGGGGTCGGACATGCACTCGTCAGCGACCAGCTCATCCCGGTGCTGAATCGCAGCGGCGTACTCCGCAGAACCGCTGAGCAGACAGATGAGTCGGCTCGTCGCACGGTCCGAAATTGCGTTCAGGGCTGCCTGGTCTGTCAACGGCCACAAACGATGCCGAGTGCCGTCTTCCGCGACGCTCTCAACAGGAGGGATCTGCCGGACCAGCGATTCCAGCAGATCCGGCAGGCTTCTGCATTCCACATCGGTCCCTGCGACGTCTTCCACCAGTGCCACCACGGGTTCAAATCCGGCGCGGCATGTCCGCCGCAGCGCCAGATGTTCCCGGACAGCGCCGGCAGAAACTGGATCGCTGGCAATCAAGCCGTAATCCGCTGCGGAGGGAAGCCGGATCAGCCCGGTCACACTCCACCGGGTCAACTCCAGTCCTTCGAGCACAAAAGTGGTTTCAACGACATAGAATGCCAGGTCGTGTTCGCGCTGCAAAATACCTTCGCGTCTCCACACCCGGAAGAAATCGTCCGCCCTGTTCACGCGGTCGGCCGGCGACGAATCTCCCGGCTCAGCACGGTTAGAAACCAGACGCACGGCATTGCACGGATGAATACGATACAAAGCACGCTGCCGTGATTCGTCAATCAGTTCCGCCGGAGGGGTCAGCACTTCCGACAACGAGCCAACCTGGCTCAGATCAAATCGCCAGCCGCAAAATGGATACACCCGAACCATGTTTTGTTACACTTTCCAAACATCACGGCTCGGCCCGGCCGCCTCAGCAACTGTCTGCGACAATCAAGTGTCGTGTTGCGGCGGTTTGCCGACCTTCAATCGAGAGCGATTCAGTTCCAGTCCGGGTTCGTGACATCGTGCGGCAGCATGCGGCTTAGCTGCTGGACGCGTCGAGTGCAGACTTCCCAGAGTCCGTATGGATCTTCTTCCAGAATCAGCCAGCCATCGGCAGGCAGGGTGTGCCAGTCGCCGCGACTGAGTTCGCACTCCAGTTGGCCCCCACCCCAGCCGGCGTAGCCCGACAGCAGCCGGAACTTGACCGTGGCGTCCATCGTGTGTTCCGGATGAACGACCCGTTCAAACGAGTTTTCACTGCCGGCCAGAAAGAGCCCCGGAGCAATTTCCTGATCCGTCTGACCGAGTTTCAGATCGTTGTGGAGGATGAACAGCGAAGTCGGTTCGACAGGGCCTCCGACAAACACGGGTGAGTCACCGCGTGCGACCAGTCCGTGTTGCGACAATGCTCCCGCAACGGTCATCGGTGACGGGCGGTTGACCACCAGCCCCATGGCTCCTTCAGCGGTGTGCTCCAGCAGGACGACGACGCTGCGATAGAAATTCGGGTCTCGCAGATGATTTGCGGCGACCAGAAAGCAGCCCTGCAATGAAGCGGCCATAACATCGAATCCAAACCGATCTGCCGGTCGTCGCGATACAAACAAAGTTCCTGTTGACGGAGCGGAAGTACCACAGTATGCCGGGCTTTATTCGCTGTGCAACCGTTGAGGCCTCAAAACCGCGCACGGACGGTTTCTCAAAGCAGCATCACCAGACCGTCCAATCCGGACAGGCGGCTGTAAATCGCCAGTACCTGCTGAGACGATTCACAGTGCGGTTCGAGCGTCACAGCGACATGGCGCCCGTGTTCCGTACTGCGCAGCGAAAACGGCGGATCGATGTCCAGATTCAGTTCATCGCGCACACAGGCCACGACTCTGGCGGTGAAATTCTGGTCGGCGTAACCGATCACTTTGAACGTATAGCGACACGGGAATGCATGCCGCTGTTCCAGCAGGTTGGCAGATGGCAGGTTGATCACGAAACAGTCTTTCGGACTGGCCGGACCGCGGCGAGAGGCTGTTGCATCGACGGCGGTTCGCTGCGTGATCCTGAATATGCGTTGACCGGAATTCGGTCTCGCGGACAGCCTCTGAATCGGTCAGATCACCGACCACCATTCGCCAGTCGTGCAGGCCTGAGCCAGTTTTTCAATCAACTCGGCTTCGGCAACGACAGGCCAGGCGGGCGTTTCCACCGATTGTACGCCATTCCGAGCCGCACGAGAAATCCTTTCGGAACTGTTCCGTGACGTCTGCTCTTCACCCGTTGCATCAACGGTGACCGCGGCATCGGCAACAGGGACTGTTTCGTCGCTCTCGGTATCACGTCGCAAGAGTGACGTCAGCACTTCGAGTTGGAGATTCCCTGCGGGTAACTCCGGCAATCGATCTGCGTTGACAAAGTAAAACGTAACCGGTGCGCTCCAGGGAAGGGCTGTTCCGTCGGCCTTGATGGCACGCACCCAGACGCGATAAGTCCCGACTTCCAGAGCCTCTTCTGGAGCGAATGTCGTTTCGTTCGTTGTGGCCACGATGAAGTCGAAGTCGACGTTAATCCATGCAATATGGATTTCGTAATGGTCAGCCTCGGCAACTCCCGCCCAGACGATGTCCGGAATCGGTTCGACGACGGCATTGTTGACAGGCTCTGTAATCAGCGGTGCTCCGCCAGTGGCCGTGAACTTGTACGGCTCGCTCCACGCGGTCACGACTCCGGTTGTACTGATCGCCCGGACCCATACGAAATACTTTCCGGACTGAATGTCTGTCTCAAACGTGTAGGAATTCGTCGGTGAATCGGCGAGCAGGTAGGTCGAGCTGCTGGCCGTTCGGTCGACCCAGATTTCATACCGGGCGGCCTTGTCAATCGCCGTCCATTCTATTGTCGGGCGGGCGTTCGTGACTGTCGGATATTCGGGGTTGTCCGATTCAAGTCCTACGGGACCAGTGATCACGGGCTTCTGCAGCGGTCCGAATTCCTTGCGGGCACTCCAAAGACCGATCACGTCGGGGCGACCCGTGGTTCGCAGTTTGGCCCGCACAAAGAAGACATAGTCCCCGGCTGCCAGCTTCGCCGGGATCTGATAAGACGTCGTGGTCAGAAACTTCGGATTATAGATCGCAGTTAATTCGTTCACCAATCCGACTCGGCTGACCCAGACTTCATAATGAGTTGCACCGGCAACCGGGGACCATTCGAGCAGTGCCGGATTCTGGAACGACGGGCCGGATGGACGCAGCGTGGTCACCGCCGGAGCAATTTCGAAGTTGAACGCAGCAGACCATGCGGAAACGCGACCTCCAAAGTCCGTCGAACGCATGAACACGCGGTACTGTCCCATCAGCAGTTCTGACGGAAGTTCAAACGCACGGATTTCTTCACGGAGGACATCACCGTTTCCGTCCGGTATGGTGTTGCCGTCAGCATCCAGCTGGGCAGTCAGATTTGTGACTCGATAGGTTGTCGACGTCAGCCGGGTCTGATCGCTGAAGAATATCTCGAACGAACGAGCGGCCGGCGGACTGGTCCAGGTGATGGTCGGCTGAGTCTCGTTGATCTTGCCGGGTGTTGCCGGCTGGAGCAGATTCGTCGGCCCGGTGATGTTCGGAGCGACCTGCAGAATCACATCTTTCAAAGGGCCCCAGCCGGTGCTTGTGCCGTCCTCAAAGTTGGCCTGAACCCAGATCCGGTTGCGTCCAAGATGCAGCTCCGTAGTGACCGTGTAGCTGGTTGTGCCGAGCCCGTATTCGGTGAAAATCACTTTCCGCACTTCAACGTCCGAGACCCAAAGGTCATAACTGATCGCTCCGTCCACAGCCTCCCAGGTGATGACCGGCGTTGAATCGGAGATCGTCCCGGTCGGTGTGAGTACTTGCGGAGCAGCCAGCAGAGCCCGCGTTTCCAGCGATTCCACGATCGCTGGAGCAGCCTGAGGCAAGTTCTGACGGCGAGATCGGCGGTTTCCGGTGAATGCTTCGAACTTCATGATCTGTTCTGCCCAAGTCAGCCTGGGAAATGACAAAGCCGCAGTCGGTGCGGACTCCTGGAGGGCTGGCCGCGACAGCACGACGTAGTCGGTGCCAGCCGTCGGATCCGTCCGTCTCGAAAAGGTATCGCCAAAGCGGAAAACACATTTCCACGGTAGAGTCGTTACGACCGCTGGAACTCCCAAAACGCCGACATCTATCACCGTGCGACCTGAACGACCGGCAGACGCGCAGCAGTTTGCCCCGCTTCACAAGTGTTTGCTTCCAGGCTTTTCACAGCGACTACTGTGGCTTCCGGCAGAATCCGCCGAAACGCGACAATGAGACGATAATGACCGTTTGTCCTAACCGGGATTCCGCACTTGCTCCCGGCCTCATCGTCCATAACTCAAAACCGAGACCCTTCACGGTCAGGCGGTTCAGGCGAACCACGGAGGTCGCGGTCTCGGTGCCGAAGTTGCTGATTCCAGGTTCTTCATTCAGGTAATCCTG
>JANNGQ010000277.1:0-4173 GCA_031403975.1 Planctomycetota bacterium | reverse complement strand
GTGGCTTACGCGCAATGGCACTCACTTTGGCGGATTCGCCACAGTGTAGAACAGTTGTCTCAACTGTTCCGCCTGCGACCGGATGAACTATTCGGGACAATTGTTCCACAAAGTGAGTGCCATTGGGCTTACGCCACCGGTCCCGGCGCGCCGGGATCGGCCCTCCGGGCCTGAAATGCGCAACTTCAAGACTTGGCGATTGGGGTTTGTGTTCAAACCGACGACCATCTGGAATTGCCTCAATGTTTTGCGCTTCAACTGGCTGTCTGTGCGTCACACGGGATTGAGAGAATTGGTCGCATTCGTTAGACATCCCCGGGGCGGACGTCTCATCGTTCCGGCTTCGGGGCCTCGAACCCGCTCGGCTGTTTCTGATTACCGGAGTGAATCATGTTCAGGCTTCCCGCATTTGTGCCCGGCTTTTCGGCCGTCTGCTGCATGCTTTTGTCCGAGGGGTCTGCGTTCGCACAAGACGTGGAACGTATCCCTGTGGAGAGGGCCTACGCACAGCTGCAGTTGCTGCGAGAAGTGCCGGTTTCTACCGAAGTGACCGGAAAACTGATTGAAGTCAATCCGACGCAGGAAGGACAGCTGGTCCGGAGAGATGACGTATTGATTCGAGTCAACGACGCGGTGATTCGTGCTGAGGTCGCACACGCAGACGCACAGGCGGAACAGACAACTGAAATCGAGTTCGCATCAAAATCCAAAGTGAGTGCTGAGTACCGGCTGAGGACAATGGAAGAGGCCAACATGCGATCTCCGGGAGCGTACAACCCGAACGAGATGCGTCAGCAGCAGCTTGAAGTTGACAAGACAGATGCCCAGCTTGCCAAATCCCGGGACGACAAGATTCTTTACGGTCTGACGGCAGAAATTAAGCGGGCCACCCTGGCCCAGTACGAAGTCAAAGCTCCGTTCGACGGCCTCGTGACTCAAGTGCATCGTTATCCGGGCCAGAACGTCCGCCCTGGAGATCCGGTGTTGACGATCACCGACATGTCCGAACTGCGGGCGGAATTAAAGGTGAATTTCATACATCGCGATTCTCTGTTTGTCGGTGATTCAGTCGAAATCCGTATCGACACAGCTGGAGAATCCGAGGACACAGAGGCCACACAATTCGGGTCAGAACCGAAAAAGAATTCCGGAGCGTTCTTTAACACCGACGGCCCGAAGGCCGGACCGACACCGGCCGCTGTGGCGTCAGCACCGTCGACGTCTCTTGACGGCGAGGTGTTTATCGGTGTCATCAGTTTTCTGAAACCCACAATTGAAAAGACCGGTGTGTCCTTTGTAAAGCTCAGCGTGCTCGTTCAGAACCAGCAGGACAAATACGGCCGTTACAAGCTGCAGGCAGGCTTACCCGTGACGGCTGTGGTCCTTGCAAAGAAGCGGGCCGAGTGAGAGGCTGAGCCATGAGTTCCGGCAATATGGTCGCGTCGAATCAGCGACCAATCCCTCTCAGGAAACGGGCTGACCTGGTTGTCGCCAAGATTGACTATCTGGGCGTTGGCTATCAGGTCATCAAGGATCCTGTGGCGCTGAAGTATCACCGGCTGCAGATCGAACAGTACCGGATTCTGGAATTACTGAACGGGAGCCGCAGCCTGGAGAATGTCCGGGACGATCTGAAAGCCGAGTTTCCGACTCTGCAGATCACTCTCAACGATATCCAGCAGCTGATCACAGACCTCCACAAGAAAGGTCTGGTCGTCAGCAATCGTCCGGGCCAGGGAGCGGCGGTTGTCCGTGAACGGCAGAAGACTCGCCGGGACAAAATCAAACAGACGATGATGAGTCTGTTATCTCTGCGGCTTCCCGGATGGGATCCGGAGCGGGCACTGCACTGGCTGCATCCGTTTGTGGCGTGGATGTTTCATCCGTTCGTGGCATCTTTTTGCATGGTGTTCGTGGTATCGTCGTGGCTGGTTCTGGGCGCGAACCTGGAACAGTTCCGCGGCGGGCTTCCGGAGTTTCAGAGTTTCTTCGGCTGGCCGAATCTGATGTATCTGTGGGTCACACTGGGGGCCGCGAAAATCATCCATGAATTCGGTCACGGACTGAGCTGCATACACTACGGCGCCGAATGTCATGAGATGGGCGTGATGATGCTCGTCTTCAGTCCGTGTCTTTATTGCGACGTGACTGATTCCTGGATGATGAAGAACAAATGGCATCGAATCATCATCGGTGCCGCAGGGATGTACATCGAAGTCATTCTGTCGGCGATGGCCATTTACATCTGGTGGCTGACGAAACCCGGATTGCTCCACCACCTGGCACTCAACACGTTCTTCGTGACGACCATCACGACGGTGATCTTTAATGCCAATCCGCTGATGCGGTTCGACGGTTATTACATGATGAGCGACTTTCTGGAGATCCCGAATCTTCGCCAGAAATCTGAAAAGCTGCTGAAAGAAGCCTTCTCATGGTACTGCCTGGGAATCGAATCAAAACCGGATCCATTCATGCCGGAAACCGGCCGGGCGTGGTTTGTGACGTATGCGATCGCCGCGTGGTGTTATCGCTGGGTCGTGCTGTTCTCGATCAGCATGTTCCTTTACACCGTGCTGAAACCTTATGATCTTCAGAGCCTGGGCATCACTCTGCTGGTGTTTTCCATGTCCGGGATTCTGTTCAGCATGTTCCGTAGTATTTACCAGATCGTTGCCACTCCCAGGATGGAACCCATGAGCAAGACCAAAATCACGGTTTCATTGGTTCTTGCCGGCAGTGTGGCCTGGCTGGCGTTCAGTATTCCGATTCCGTGGTACCACGAAGCTCCCTGTGTGCTGGAACCACAGGGCGTCGTCATGGTGCCCGCGCCGGTGGGAGGTCGCGTTGTGCTGCCGGAGGAGTATCGGGCATTTTATGAGGAAATGTCAGCGTTGGAAACCTGGGCTCGCACCAACGTCACTGCAAAGCAGAATCCATCCGATCCATCAAAGTTCCTGATCGACCCTCAGAGCATCAATCTCCTGGAATCCATGCCGACACCGGACGAGTATTCGCATCTGGTTCAAAATGGCGATCTGGTCCGAATGAATGATGTGATTGCGATTCTGGAACAGCCTGACGATCTGAAACGGCGTGACGAACTGCGCAGCCGGGTCGGGGAATTGTATTTCCGTTCCGATGAAATTCCGCAGTATGTCCGGATCTCAGACAACGCCGGTGCCAGTGCGTCGCTGGCAGAAGCTTTGGAGCTGCAGGAGGCGATCGGCAAGATTGTCACACTTCAGGCCCAGCGAGTCGTGCGGGCTCCTGTTGACGGACGACTGATCGCGGCCCGGCGAATTCCCGAGCCGCCGCGCAATGAAGTCGATGCCATGAAACTGGATCGCTGGTATGGCACACCACTCGACCCGAGTAACGCCGGATGCAGCGTGGAGCCGGGCCAGGAACTGGCCAGTATCGCCCCTTCAGACAAACTGCAGGCTGTGCTGTACATCGATCAGGGTGACCGGGACGATCTGCAGGGCACGATGGACATCGAGATCAAGCTCGACCACCTGGCCGACATCACCTGGACGTCTCGAGTGACGCAAGTTTCACTCAAGGGCGAGGTGATGGCTCCGGAAGCTCTGACCACACGGTTTGATGGACCTCTTGCCACGACGGCCAATCAGCAGGGGCAGGAACAACTCGCCAGCACGGCCTATCGAGCGATCGCGGAACTGCATTTCGATGCGCCCGTCAGTAAGCCCGACGCTGTGCTGATGCGTCCCGGCATGCGCGGCAACGCCCGATTCCTGATTTCCAACCGTACGGCTGCTTATTGGACGTGGCGATACATCTGCGAAACGTTCCGATTCCGCATTTAGAGCAGGCAATGCCGTCGATGCGCACGAACCCCAAGCGTCATCGAAGTGAGTTTCACGTCACTAAGGACACACCGAAGGCCCTCGCTGGCGCTTTTTGAAGTTGCGCATTTCAGGCCCGGAGGGCCGATATATCCAATGCCGGTGGCGTAAGCCACCGGTATACGAGAATCAAAAACCTAAGGCCTGAAGGGCCGGCACACTGGCGCTTGTGTCGGCCCTTCAGGCCTGAATCGCTGTGTTTTACATATTCCGGTGGCTCACGCCACCGGCTGACGATGTGCCGGGCTTCCAGCCCTGATGAAATGCGCAACTTCAAAACTTGCGCTTCAGGCTTCAATGCCAG
>JANNGQ010000276.1:0-17381 GCA_031403975.1 Planctomycetota bacterium | reverse complement strand
CCGGCCGAATACACCCGCCACACATCACACATAATCGCATTCGAAAATCTTTTTTCGAATCGCCTGTTGACGCTATTCAAGACCGTCGCTGACACCTTTTCAACGTTTGACACCTTTTCAACGTTCGTCAGCAACTCGTACAGGATCACGCCCAGTGAAAAAATGTCGCTGCGACCGTCCAGTCGATGACCTTCGCCTCGAGCCTGTTCGGGGCTCATGTACGCTGGAGTTCCCGCGATGGCGTTCTGCTTCAGATAATCCTCTTCGCGAATCGCGAGTCCAAAGTCGGCCACATACGGCGTGTCGGACTTATCTTCGATCAGGATGTTGGCCGGTTTGATGTCGCGATGGATCAGCCGTTTCTGGTGAGCGTGGTGCAGAGCCAGGGCGACCGTTGCCAGCAGTTGAGCGGATTCCCGTGCCGATCCTGCTGTAGCGGAACTCGTGAAAGTTCCGACCGAAGTCTCACGACTTCGGCTACGGAAGTCATTGAGCGTCCGCTCCTTAATTCGGTCTTCCAGTGTCCCGCCTTCGATGAATTTGGAGACGACATAGACGGAGCCATCTTCCGTGCGGCCCATGTCATACACCGGCACAATATGCGGATGATCGAGGTTTGCCACAGTACGGGCTTCGGCCAGATAGTTGTCGGCGTCTTCCGGCTTCTGGAACCTGGCTTTTGTCGGCACCTTGATGGCCACCTGCCGCTGCAGTTCTTCGTCAAAGCCGAGGTAGACTCGGCCAAACGCCCCTTCACCCAACACACGGTCCAGCCTATACCGGCCTTTCTGCTGAACGCCGATCGCGTTGCTGGTGATGTAGCTCACCATCGATGACACACCCTGCTGAGTCCTGATCTCCGTCTGCATCAGTTCACAAGCCTGCCCCCCGTAGCTTGGCCCCATCTGGGCCGAGCGATTGTCTGCATCCGGCCTTAGTTCCCGCAGCCGGTCCCGCAGTGTGTCACTGAGATCCGGAAACCGTGAACTGATCTCATGTATGCTGAGCGGACGAGCCGTGTCCCGGCGTGCCTGAAACTCGCCGATCGCAAGTTGCAGCTTCCAGTCCACGGTCCCCGGCAGGTCCGGCAGCCCGGCCAGGTAGTCTTCCACCCGCAGCGGCTTTTCGGTCAGCCACCGGCGTTGTTGATCACTCAGCAACACGGCCAGCAGTTCATCCGAACCTAAATCGGAGTGCTGTTGCAAAAAGTGAATACGTCCGGAGGTGACGCAGGGGATTGCCAGAGTTGTTCAAAGGCCCGCAGCAGATCGGCAGACATCCGGGACTCCTTAGGCGTCGCAGGGGAAGAAGCCCGGCTTTTAAGAAAAGCCGGGCTTCTGAGTATCCAATTCGCCTGAATCCGCGTAACTGCGGCAACGTCAGACCGGCTCTTTTCCTGAATTCTCATGGTTTTGTCCAATCGCTGAGTCCGACTTTCCGCATGACTGTCCGCAAAAACCGGGGATCGGCCAGAATGCGGACAGGCGCCATTGAGGACCGGACTTCCGCGCGGTAAGAAGCGCGTCCTGAGAGACGACAGGAACCGTTTTCAGGAACATCAGGAGCGAGGAATCACGATGAGCCGGCACATTTTCGTTACTGGGGGAGTTGTCAGTTCGCTGGGAAAAGGACTGACATCCGCGTCGATCGGAATGCTGCTGGAACGGCGGGGGCTGACCGTCCGCCTGCAGAAAATGGACCCTTATCTCAACGTCGATCCCGGTACGATGAGCCCTTATCAGCACGGTGAGGTGTATGTTCTGGACGATGGCTCGGAAACGGATCTGGACCTGGGCCATTACGAGCGTTTCACTTCGGGCACACTGAACCGCCATTCCAACTACACGACAGGGCAGATTTATCTTTCGGTGATCGAGAAAGAGCGGCGCGGTGAGTATCTCGGCCGGACCGTCCAGGTGGTGCCGCACATCACAGATGAAATCAAGTCGTGTATTCTCAGCGTCGCGACTCCGGATGTGGACGTGGTCATCACAGAAATCGGCGGCACGGTCGGCGATATTGAAGGCCTGCCGTTCCTGGAAGCCATCCGCCAGATCCCGCTGGACATCGGTAAAGAAAACTGCATGTTCATCCATCTCACACTGGTGCCCTACCTGAAGGCCGCGCGCGAAGCAAAGACCAAGCCGACTCAGCACAGCGTACAGCAGCTGCGTGCCATCGGTATTCAGCCGGATATCCTGATTGTCCGGACGGAACGTCCGATCGGCCCGGAACATACGGATAAGATTGCGCTGTTCTGCAACGTCGAAAAGAAAGCCGTCATTGAAGAAGTCGACAAAGAGTTTTCGATCTATGAAGTTCCGATCGGACTGATTGAACACGGACTCGACGAATTGATCTGTCAGAAACTGCAGCTCAATGCAGAACCACTGAAGATGGACGATTATCGTCAGCTGGTGCATCGGATCCGCAACCCCCGCAGCGAAGTCACGATCGCCGTTGTGGGCAAGTACATCGAACACCGAGATGCGTACAAATCGATCTACGAATCACTCGATCACGCCGGCTTTTCACATTCCACTCAGATCAATGTGAGGAGAATCGAAGCGGAAGAACTGGAACGGCAGGGACCGGAGATTCTGTTGAAGGGTGTCGACGGACTGCTGGTCCCGGGCGGCTTCGGAATGCGGGGTATCGAAGGAAAGATTCAGGCCATCCAGTATGTTCGCGAATGCGAGATCCCGTTTTTCGGCGTCTGTCTCGGTATGCAGTGCGCGGTGATTGAGTTCGCCCGGAACGTACTGGGGCTGAAGGATGCGAACAGCACAGAATTCTGTGGCGATACTCAGAATCCGGTGATCTGCCTGCTGGAAGGCCAGAAGGGGATTCAACGCAAGGGCGGTACGATGCGTCTGGGGGCGCAGCCGTGTGTGCTGACTGCCGGAACCCGCACGGCGGAAGCCTACGGAAAATCCGAGATCAGCGAACGGCATCGGCACCGGTACGAGTTCAACCCAGAGTACCGCAAGGAGTTCACGGATGCCGGTCTGATCATGGCTGGAACCAGTCCTGATGGAGGACTTGTGGAAATCGTCGAACTGGCTTCGCATCCGTGGTTCATTGCCGTGCAGTATCATCCGGAATTCAAATCACAGCCGCACAACGCGCATCCGCTGTTTAAAGGCTTCATCGAAGCCGCATTGCTGCGACGTCAGCAGCGCAGCGGCGTTGCGGCGGCAGAAGCGACGGCGGGATAGTGTTCTGGCAGTCGCGATTGCGACGGCCAGCAGAGCATTTACCGACCCGACGCATCAACGGCATTGCTTCGCTGGCGCGTTTTGAAGTTGCGCAGTTCCTCAGAGCTGAAGGCTCGACAGGATGTAGCCAGTGGCGTAAGCCACTGGAACGTGTGAATTCATTGTGATCAGCCCTGAAAGGGCGACATGAGCCGACTCCTGTCGCCCCGTCGGGGCTCTCGAAATCGAATGATCCGAAACCAGTGGCTCACGCCACTGGCCATCCCGGTGCGCCGGGACCGTCCCTGTCGGGACTCGAATCGCGCAACTTCAAAACTGGCGATTCGGGTTCGT
Organism: Planctomycetota bacterium; assembly: GCA_031403975.1. Lineage (GTDB taxonomy): Bacteria > Planctomycetota > Planctomycetia > Planctomycetales > Planctomycetaceae > SXXK01. The sequence continues at coordinate 13,830 of JANNGQ010000276.1, read as the reverse complement.
GTGGTTATATTCCTTACTACCATCCGCCCCTGACTCAAGACGTTCAGATGAGCACATCTCAGGAATCTGATCGGGCTGCTGTTGTCGCTGAATACAACCGCCTGGCAAAGACGTACGACTCACGCTGGTCGTTTTACGTCGACGCCACATCCCGAGAGACACTGGCGCGGTTATCAGTCGATCCGTCGGACAGAATTCTGGATGTCGGAAGCGGTACCGGTGCTTTGCTGTCAATGATTGCCGCAGTGTCTCCCGCGACGAGGCTCTGCGGGATTGATGCATCGTCAGAGATGCTGGACATCGCGCGACAAATCCTGCCGGGGGCAGATCTGCGACAGGGATGGGCAGAGGAACTTCCGTACGCCGATCAGCACTTTGACGCCGTTGTTTCGTGCAACATGTTCCATCTCATCCGTGATCCGGCTGGTGCGCTGCGGGAAATGCTTCGAGTTTTGAAGCCGGGTGGAACGCTGGTGATCACGGACTGGTGCGATGACTACATTACGTGCCGACTCTGCGATTGGTATCTTCGATGTTTCGATCGTTCATACCTTCGGATTTACGGGGTTCGAACATGTCGGGAGATGCTGCAAAGCGCTGGCAGCAGAAATGTAAGGATCGAGCGTTACAAGATCAGCTGGCTGTGGGGGCTGATGACGGCGGTGTCTTCAAAACCGGATCGTTTCGGAAGTGAGATGCTGCTATCACCGGATTCGGTGTGTCCTGATGCCGCATGAACATGATCTGACCCCGCGACGGCTGTTTGGACTGCTCAACATCCACAAGCCGCCGGGAGTAACATCTCGTGACGTGGTCAACCGAGTGCAGAGGCTGGTTCGTCCAGTGAAATGCGGCCACGCCGGAACTCTGGATCCCATGGCGACCGGAGTGCTGCTGATCGGCGTCGGCCCGGCCACTCGGCTGATATCGATGCTGCAGGAAGGCACGAAATGCTACGTTTCCGAGTTCATCCTCGGGCAGGTCAGCGATACGGACGACAACACCGGGCGAATTGAGCAGCGTCCGCTTCCGGAAACCGTGCCGACACGCGAAAAGATTGCAGACGTTCTGGATGCAATGATTGGCACCGTCTGCCAGATCCCGCCCGCGTTTTCTGCCGTCCATGTGAATGGCCAGCGAGCGTACTCACTAGCTCGTCGCGGCGAGGAAGTCAGCCTTGCTGCAAAGGTCGTCTCGATTCAATCGATCGAGATACTCAACTATGAATGGCCGCGACTGGATGTGCAGGTCGAATGCGGTTCCGGAACGTACATCCGTTCCATCGCACGGGATCTTGGAGTACAGCTCGGCTGCGGCGGACTGATGAGCCGACTGGTGAGAACTCGCGTCGGCAGTTTTCAGATTGGTGATGCGATTGATGCCGATCGTCTGACCAGGAAAAACATCGCCGATCACCTCTGTTCTCCGATCCGGATCGTCGAACAACTTCCGATGTTTGACTGCACGCCCGAGAATGTCACGTCACTGCTATGCGGCCGGACGCTGTTTTGTGAACCTGGCCGACTGAGGGGCGCAGCTGCCATTGGAGCGGACTCGAGAATTGCACTCACGAGTCATCAGTTCACCGAATTGCTGGCGTTGGGTGAACTCACCGCCGACGGTCGAATTCAGCCGAGGACGGTCTTCATTTCCTGATGATCAGCCTCCCGGGAACCTCAGGTATCCGTCATAACCGGAACAGCTTCACATTCCCGCGGCAAGCCACGATGACTGAATGACCTGGTGAGTTGAAACTGACTCTGAGGGCGTCGCAAGTCCGACTAATACACTGCTGGCAATTCCCGCGGAGGTTGCGATGGGACCGCGCTGCGCCTGACCCACCCTGCAGCGAAACGGCGACAGTTCCTTCAGCGTTGCAGATACTGCGTTTCGAGGTGATGGATGGTCAAAGTCGCCATCGACAAGTCGGAGTCCGAAGAGACTGATTCTGCACCCGTGCGTCGAAAGTCTCGCTGGAAGCTGAAGCTGTTTGTCCTGTTGCTTCTTACCGTTGCGGTCGCACCGAGCCTGCTGTCGTATTCCGGGCAGGTACCGGCCGTCCTGAAGAAGCTGCATCCGGGACTGGCTGGTGCTGTGAAGTTCCAAAGTGTCACTCTGCATTGGTGGGCACCTGTGGACGTGACCCGGCTGAAAGTGCGGGATCTCAGTGAACTCAACAGGAACGCGGTCGATTCGGACTCTGCATTTCTCTGTGAAGCGGAACGCATCACCACACTCGAACCGCTGTGGCGCATCGTGCTCAACGGGGGTCGCGGCACTGGCATTGTTGTGACGTCACCTCGGCTGAATCTGATCGCGGACGAATCCGGAACCAACATCGATCGCACGCTGACAGCTGTGTTTGGCAAATCCGCCGGCGGAAACAGCGACCAATTTCCCTTTCGAATCATCCTGGAAGACGGCGAAATCGTGCTTCGTTCCGTTTCGACGCCGACCCCTGCTGCATCGGACACAAAGTCTGTTCAGGCTGGTGTGACCAGTGATCCCGGCAAACACATCGTTGGCAACATGATGCCGGTCGTCGCGGTGGTCTCGGAAATCAAGGGCACATTTTCGACGATGGACACGCAGCGCAGGTTGCCGGAGATGGCCCTTGCGGCGTCAATCACAAGTGGCCCGGCAGCCGGAGTCACGAGGAATTCCCGACTGCCGCAGAGGAGTGTTCATCGGGCAACGCGACTGGCTGCAGGTCTGGACGATGTCGTCAGTGATTTCCCGGATGTGCCGCTGGAAGATCTCGCTGGAATTGATGAGTCCGCCGATGCCACTGCGGCACGGATTCAGATTCGACTTCAGCCTCGCGCAGATGAGAAAGGCCGACAGACAATTCAGATCGGGGCGCGAGCAGTGGATTTGCGACTCGTGCAGCCATTCCTCTCGATGCTGGGCCTGGAAGCGTCTTGCGAAGGCACCATCTCCGGAGGTATCGACGCGAGGCTGGCCGGTGCGACGCTCAGCGAAGGCCTTGTCGGCCGGTTGCTTCTGAAGGGCGACGCCATCAGGGTGCGACAGCATATGTGGGCTGCTGAGGAGTGGCTTCATCTGGGGACTGTCGATGCCACCGGGGCTCTGGCGATCGCGGATGACGGGATGCTGATTCAGGATCTCAATGTTCAGACCGAAGTCGCAGAGCTGACGGGATCAGGCGAACTGCGGCACGTTCGATCGGTCAGCGACGATGCGGATTCAACGGACAATCAGCAACTGGAAGTCAAAGGTTCGATCGACCTTGCGCTGTTGGCATCTTCGCTGCGGAAGACACTGGCCATTCATGACGACGTAACGATTCGCCACGGTCGATTGACATTCGGAGTCCGTGGATCGACAGAGACCGCGGACGACATGATGTCTCACCGCCCGTCCGCATCCCGTAACCGCGGAAGCTGGCAGTTCGTCGCAAAGACAGAAGCGCTGGAAGCAACTCGCGCCGGCAAGCCGCTCAAAGTAGACTCCAGCATGCGGCTTGATGCCGCCGGGCATTTTGCCGACGGCGTTCCGGAACTGTTGAAAGCAGGTCTGACGGCTGATTTCGGTACAGTCGACTGTTCACCGGACGGGGATGCGTGGAAACTTTCCGGACTTGTGCGGCCAGAATCGCTGTGGCAACAGCTTCAGCAGTTCGCGGATGTACCTGAGACAGGTCTGCACGGCGATGTAAGTTTTCAGTCGCGGATTGCCCTGAAGGGTCCGACGATTCAGCTGACGGAGACCCAGCTGACGTCGTCGGACGTTCAACTGAGCAGCGTGGCTCTGGACTTAACCCCTTCGAATCCACTGACGTCGATGCTCGACGGCACGATTCATGTCTCAGGATCGGGCGCGGCAATCCGGACTGTGCTGACGCCGTGGCACGATGCTTCCTGGCTGGCGCAGCATTCCCGAGTGGTGGGTGACCTTTCGGCGTCGCCACGACGGGAGATCCAGCTGACTGTCCGGATTTCACCTGAAAACGTTGCCGCGATACAGCGGCAGAATGTGCTGTCCGTCTCGCGCTCGACCGGGCGCACGACCGCGGCAAACGGTTCCGCCGCCGCATCTTCGGCCTTTGCGATTGATGAAGCCGATGTGGCTCTCTCGATGTCCGCCTCCAGCACCGGCAGGCGATTTGATATCAGCAATGGTACAGTGCGAATTCCCGGAGTCACCGCACTGTTGACTGGTTCAGTCGCGGTGCCGGAAGGCCAGACCATTCTCGACCTGACGGTTGACGCCACATACGATCTGGATCAGCTCAGCCGCCGACTGTTCGCTGCGGATTCAGGGTTGAGTTTTTCCGGACAGGGCCGCGACACGTTCAAGCTCAGCGGATCGCCATCCATCATCAGCGGCGTACGCATGTCGTCGAGTACTTCGGGGAATGACAGCACTCCGTTGCTGAGTGGTTCTGGTGGGATCAGCTGGACTTCGGCAAACATCCGAGGCCTGCAGATTGGCGCGGCGTCACTTCAGGCAACACTGCAAAACAGCCTGATTCGCTCAGCACCGATGCAGTGTTCGCTCAATGGCGGCGAATTGAGCGTGATGCCTCAGTATGACCTGGCATCGTCGCGCCTGCAGCTGGGCTCGGGCAGTCGTATTGAGAATCTGCAGCTGACTCAGGAGCTGTGCCGGACCTGGCTGGGATACGTCGCACCAATGATGGCCGATTCGACCGACGTGACTGGCGTGATCTCTGCCAGAGTTGAGCGTTTCATGTGGGACATCAATCTGCCTGAGAATTCCGACGTCGCAGCACAATTGACGATTCATCAGGCGCAGGCTTCACCCGGTTCGTCACTCGTTCCGCTCCTTGAGGTCATCGATCTCCTTCGCCGCCGCAACGACAGCGGAAACGGATTTGCCGATCGGTCAATGACGCTTCCTGAACAGTCGATCCCCGTGCAGGTGCGCCAGGGCATGGTGATCCACGACGGGTTGATCATGGACTTTGCAGGTTACCGTCTGAAGACTTCGGGATCTGTCGGCATGAACAAACAACTGCAGATGACTCTGGACGTGCCGCTTGACAAGAACTCGGCTTCAGGAAACGCGAGGACTGTCAAAGTGCCTCTTCGGGGAACCATCGCAAGTCCGCAACCGGATACAAAAGCCCTGCTGCAGAACCTGGGAACTCACAAGATCCAGGAAGAAGTCGGCGACCAGGTCGACAAGGTTCTTAACAAGCAGTTGAAAGGCCTGTTGGATAAGTTCTGATTCTCTGCCCGACAGTTCCCTGCATGCAGGAATGCCACTAAAGTTCCACGCACAGCGATTCCGCAGATGATGCAATTTGCCGGACTCGATTCGGGCACGCAATTGCCTCGCTCGTGGAGAATGACCGAATGAGCATTGAAGCACGACTGACCCAGCTGGGAATCACTTTGCCCGCGCCTCCGCCGCCGGGTGGCGTTTATTCGCCGGTGGTCGTTGTTGAGAGGATGGCTTATGTTTCCGGGCAGGTTCCGTACGGGCCGGACGGAAAACTCATCGTCGGGCGAGTCGGTTCTGACCTGACCGAGGAGCAGGGGGCCGCTGCTGCGCGAGTTGTTGCGTTGACGATGCTGGCGACGATCAAAGCGTCGCTCGGCAGCCTGGACCGGGTCAAACGGATTGTAAAGGTGCTGGGGATGGTCAATTCGACGCCCGAGTTCCAGAAGCATCCGGCCGTGATGAACGGCTTCAGCAACACGATGGTTGATATCTTCGGCGACGCCGGCAAGGCTGCACGCAGTGCTGTGGGAATGGGCTCACTGCCGTTCAATGTACCCGTGGAGGTCGAGGCGGTTCTGGAGCTGCACAGTTGACGGTCTGTCGGTCGGATTCAGCCCCCCTGTGAGTTTCTGAATTCCCGCATCACGACCGAGCAGACTGTGCGACCGTTCCACTGACTCGACGTCTGCCGTTGTCCTGCTAACCTGTCGCTTCGTTTTTGATGTCCGCAGTCCTCATCCGCAGTGTGGCAGGAAGAATCGTCCGTGAGCGTTCAGCCTTCCAGCCCGCTGGCCCAGCGAGTCAATGAACTTCGTGAACGGACGGTGCAGGCGGTCGAAAAAGTGGTGGTCGGGCTGAACGACGTAACCGATCAGATGCTGATGGCACTGATTGCCGGCGGCCATGTACTGCTGGAAGGAGTTCCCGGCACGGCCAAGACAACGCTTTGCCGGACGTTTTCGACCGTGCTGGGGATTCATTTCGAGCGCGTTCAGTTTACGCCGGATCTCCTTCCCTCCGACGTCACTGGAACTCAGGTGCTGGACCGTCAGACCAGCGATTTTGTACTTCGCAAAGGCCCGGTGTTCTGCCAGCTGCTGCTGGCGGATGAGCTGAACCGGGCTCCGGCACGGACTCAATCATCACTGCTGGAAGCCATGCAGGAGCGGCAGGTCACGATAGAAGGCAAAACTTTGCCGCTTCCGGAACCGTTCATGGTCCTCGCCACCCAGAATCCGATTGAGCAGGAAGGCGTCTACCGACTGCCCGAAGCACAGCTCGACCGCTTCCTGTTCCGGATTCACGTCGGGTATCCACAGCGCGATCAGGAGGTCAATATGCTGGAATTGCATAGCCGCGCGGCTGCGAAGCCGGAAGCCGTGACCAGTGCGGTGGAGATCATTGCGATCCAGCGGCAGCTGGACAGCGTCTATGGCAATCGCGAGCTGCAGGAGTATATCGTCGATCTTATCCGTCAAAGCCGGCAGCATCCGGACCTCGTCCTGGGAGGCAGTCCGAGGGCTGCCATCAATCTGATGAAAGCCGGTCGAGCCCGGGCTCTGCTTTGCGGCAGGAATTATCTGACCCATGAGGACATTCAGGCGGTCTGTCAGCCAGTCCTGGCTCACCGGCTGATCATGCGTCCGGAAGCCGAAATGGATGGCCGAACCGTGCAGGACGTCATTCAGCAAATCATCCGCTCGGTACCAGTCCTGCAGGATCGCGGCCGATGACGTACCTCGGGCGATGGCTGGCACTCTCGGGAATCGCCGGACTTTTTCTGGGGCTGATCCGCGGACAAACGGGATTGGCTCTGCTGTCGCTGACTGTTCTGTTGTGGCTTTCAGTTGAATGGCTCCTGTTCACCTGGCGAGTCCGGGCCGAACTGCCTCAATTACTATTCGAGCGCAGCGTCAACGGTCGCAGTGATGCCACGGGACTCCTGTGGGCCGGTCGGCTGGTGATGGTTTCCGTGCGGGTATCTGCCCGGTCCGGCAGCATCGGTCCGGTACTTCAGATTCGGGACGTCGTACCGGAAAACATGGAAGTTGCCTCCGACGACAACGATGTCACTCTGCGGACTCGCAGCGACTCATTCTCATTCATCTATTCGGCCAGAATTCGAGGAGCCGGTCGCTTGCGGCTGCCGGGATTTCGAATTGTTTTGCGCGATCCTCAGGGCTTTTTCCGGGTCGAGCGGTTCATTCCGTTCGTCCAGAATTTCCGGGTGTTGCCTGCGTACGCGGATATCGGTGAGACGAGGCCCCTGATCAAACGAGTCAACTCACTGCCGCAGCACGGTATCCACCGGCTGCAGCGTTCCGGGATGGGATCGGAATTGCTCGAACTGCGAGAGTACGTTGACGGCGATCCACCCAAATCGATTGCCTGGAAAGTGTCAGCCCGGCGCGACAAATTGATGACCCGGCAGTACGAATCGGAAGTCCCCGTACGCCTGCAACTGTTTCTCGACGGATCGATCGGCACTCGCGTCGGCGGATTCGGGCTGCGTCTGCTGGATCAGTTGACATACGTCGGTGCCAGTGTGGCTCGGACAGCGATCTCAGCCGGAGATCCGGTGGGAGCCGTACTGTTCGACGAAAGGGGAGTGAAACGCATACCCTCAGCGACCGGCGAACGGGGGTTTCATCGATTGCTGGAAGCGATGGCGGAGTTCTGCGTGAACCCCGCGCCGATGCCGGATCGTCTGACGCCACAGTTGCTGAGCACTGCGCTGAGCGTTGCCGATGAGCAGTTTCCGGAGTTGCTGGACCGGCGTGTCAACCAGATTCCGTTTACGATCTTTCCACTCCTTCCCTGGAATCAACGGCGGTTCAGAGACAGGTATCTGCTGGCAGGGGTCCTGGCGGAACTTTATCGGATGCCTCCGGAGAAGCAGGTCCAGCTGGTTCACGATGATGCACTCATGGCGACTTTTGCACAGCACTTTCTGAGTCAGACGGGACTATCCTGGATGGCTCCTGTTGTGGCCGTTCGCAGCCGAGGATTCCACGACGGTATGGCGCGGATGGAAATGCTCAGTCAAGCCCTGACGACGGCGGTTGGCCATGCGCGCGACAACGAAGTGTTCGTTGTACTGGCGGACCTGATGGAGTGTACGCCTGGCATTTCACATCTGTTGCCGGCAGTGAAAATGGTCCTGTCGCGACACCATCGCGTGGCGGTCGTGTGCCCGACGGTCACGTTTCAGCGGCCCACAGAGAATTCTACGGACATTGTTTCGAATTCGGCAGAAGATCTGCTTATGGCCGCAGAACAGACCAGAGCCCGAGATCTCTCCACGCGACTCCAACGCGAATTCCGCCGCATCGGCGCAAGTGTGTCGTTCGCGGGTCAACAGAATGCAATTCTGCTTGTACTGGCAGAGATGGAAATCGCCCGCACCGGTCGACGCATTCGTTCTGAATCGCGGAGATAAACGGGCCGACAACACGAACGGAAGTCCGCGAGCGTCTACGCCATGACTTCCACCGGCATTGCGATGCACCGGGCGACTTCTTCGAGATTGGTCAGCATCGCATCAATTGTAAAGTCGTCCCGCAGTTCAGCGGCCTGCTGGAGTCGGCGAGATGGCTCTGTAAAGTCGGGAAAACCAACGGTCCCGCCAGTACCCTTGAGTCGGTGTGCGACTTCGCGCAGCCGCAGATAGTCCATGTTTCGCTGGGCCGCCCGGAGATCTGACATTGTCGCATCGATGTTTCCGACAAAGGACTCAACGATCTCACGAAACTCAGGAATCTCCATCGGCAACGTGGACTGCAGTTTTCGCCATGGTGAATGCCGTGCGAGCAATCCGGAGTCAGGTAAATCGTGTTTCATGAGGCTGTTGCGGACCAGTGTCGAAGCGCAGGACACTTCCGAGAGTTCGTCCTCCGGACGATTGCTGGTCATGACGGAATGCTCACCCGGGGTTGACGTTGTTGTCCGTCGTGAATTGCTGTACGCCGAAACCTGAACGGACTTCGTGTCATACGACCTCGCGCCGACCTGAGCCGCATCGACTGCAGCGTTCCCGGGAACCGTCGCAGGCTCCTGCGGTGCCGCCTGCGTGGGTAAATACTCCGCAAGTGTACTCAGCAGGAGGTCGATATTGATCGGCTTCGTCAGAAAGCCTGTGCATCCGGCTTCCGCGCAGCGTTGCTTGTCCTGTTCAGTAACGTTGGCGGTGAAGGCGATGATGGGCGCTTGCAGTCCGTGACCGCGGAGAGTCCTGGTCGCGGTAAAGCCGTCCATCACCGGCATCCGCATGTCCATCAGCAGCAGGTCATAGGAGGTCGCCCTGGCCATTTCGACACCGATCGCGCCATTCTCGCTTTCGTCGACCTCAAGGCCGGCTTTGCGCAGGACCAGCCCGACGAGCTGGCGGTTAGCTTCAGTATCGTCCGTCACAAGCACTCGCGCCGGCTTGAACCACGTTTTCAGGCCGGGCTGTTTGCTTCGGGTCGTCGAGCGGAATCTCTCAGAGGCCTGACTCTCGTCAATCAACGCTATGCCGGTGAGATCGCCGGTCGGTACGAAGAAATGGAAAGTGCTGCCAATCCCTGGTTTGCTGTCGACAGCGATGTCTCCACCCAGCGCTTCGGTCAGACGCTTGCTGATCGCAAGACCGAGGCCAGTTCCGCCGAAACGGCGTGTCGTCGATGAATCGGCCTGCATAAACTGCTGGAACAGGCGTCCTGCCTGCTCGGTTGTCAGACCGATGCCGGAGTCGACGACCTCGAACCGAACGCACGACTGGCCCTTCTGCTCGACGGTCGACGCAGTGATCTTCACGCCTCCTTCGGTGGTGAACTTGATGGCGTTCGCGACAAGATTCATCAATATCTGGCGCAGACGAGTCGGATCGGACTGAATTGTTTCAGGGATTCGGCCGCGCACCGCAAGTGCTATTTCCAGTGACTGCTGTTCGGCCTTCATGCGGAGCACGTTGACGACTTCCGTCATGATCTGGTACGGACTGCAGGTGCGGATTTCCAGTTCCAGCCGGCCAGCTTCAATCTTGGAAAAGTCGAGGATGTCGTCGATCAGTTCCACGAGGTGTGTTCCGCTGGCATGGATCAAGTTGAGGTAAGTCGTGCGCGTGGTTTCTGAGTCCTCCAGACCGCGGCGCAGAATGTCAGTGAATCCCACGATGGCATTCATCGGATTCCGGATTTCGTGACTCATATTGGCCAGAAAATCGCTCTTCGCTTGATTGGCGGCATCCGCTGCATCTTTGGCGACCTTCAGTTCCACTTTGTTCTTTTCCAATAGTGTTACGTCATCGAAGGAAACCATGACGCCCCGGGCCTTGCGGTTGTCTCCGAACAGCGGCGAACAGTTAACTTTGAAGATCCTGCTCGCCCCGGATTTGTCGATGAATTCCATGGCTACGCCGGAAATCGGCGCCTCGGACTTGCGGCACTCTTCCCACGGAACGGTTGCCGCAGTGTCACAGCAATGAAATCCGAATTCGCTGACTTTTCGACCTACCAGCGAATCGGCATTCCGGTCCGTCGTACTTGCGAATGCACTGTTTGCCAGCAGAATCCGGTCATCCATGCTGACGATCATCAGGCCTTCCGTGAGGATGTCGAGCGCTTCCTGGACACGCCGAGGAACAGCTTTCGAAGGGTCCAGATTCTTGAGGACCATCCTCAGAAAGACACGGAAGGAGAAGAACCCGCAGATCGCCGCAAATGACAGAAGCTGAACATTCTGGTTTTCAAATACTGAGTACCAGCGTCCGGCGTCCAGTGGCGCGAAACAAAGTTCAATCCTGCCCCACTCTTCTTCGCCGGATGCTGACAACGGAACCTGCATGAACGCGGCGCTGGAACTGTCTCCGATGTCGTCGGGCCAGAGTTTCTGGTGATCTCCGGCGGACGCGACGATCTGACCGTCTGCCGACCGTCGGACTGCGACGGAGCGCACCTGCTCCTGACGCTCAACGATGTTGGCCAGTGTGGCTTCCACGCCGGCAACGTCGTTATGGGTCAGCAGGACCGAACTGCTGAATGCGATCGACTCCGCCAGCTGCGCACGCCCCATTATGACGAGTTGGTTCCTGTCCGGCAGCAGGCCGAGCAAGTTTGCACCAATGAGGATTCCCAGCATGGAGCAGACCAGTCCGAGAGTGATCCGCGATGCGGCTGAGAGGCTGTTCATGATGTTCGATCCGCTGGGCCGGTGTATGTTGAGCAGCCGGAATGCATGCCTTGCTCCCCGTGAGAAGCTGCTGAAAAAGGTTTCTGGAACTCTCCGGCATCAGGTTTTCGCAGGGGCTATCGGCGTCAGCTTTGCCTGCTGACGATCCATGATTGTCTGCAGACTTTCTTTGTCGTCATTCCTGGGGTTGCCATCGATCACGAGCAGAGGGTCAAGCATCGTCCATGCCGGCATCTGTGCCAGCAGACCAGACAACAGCATTCCCCCGCGAACCGCCCACAACAGATATCCCACCGAAAAACCTGTTGTCACGACGCCCACTGAACCAACGACTCGTGAAGCCGCGCTCACTCGCTGTGTCAATTCTTCTTCGAATGATTCCATCTGCCGATGACTGGTCGCCACCAGGTGGCGGTAGATGATTTCCCGCTGTGACTGCAGTTCGCGGAGTGCGGAGTCTTCGGGCGATAAGAACTGGTGGCCTGCTAAGAATTGTTCCAGAGTGGCACCTTCGGCACGACGAATCGTGCCGAAGGAGCCGGAAAGGCCGTCGCTGACATCTTGTGCCGCGAATATCACGAACGTCCGGACTGCGGAATCCTGAACGTCATTCTGAGGATCGACGGATGAGATGGTCACCGTCGTCTCTTCATCGTCGTCGGACAGATCTGCATTGGAAGTGATCGGGCCACCCGCGAAGGATGAGGCAGGACCTGTATTCGTGCCGAAATTGTTCTCCGAGCCCTGTCCCGCTACTGGCGCAGAGTCAGAAGTCAAACCGCCTGTGAGGCCGGATCCTGAACCGCCGGAAGACCCGGACGTGCCGCCAGTTTCAGGTTTCTCGTTGCTCGACCCGCCGCCGGTGTTTGATCCGACTGGCAGCACCTGCAGCGTTGCGGTTGCTGTACTGCTGGTCAGAACTCCGTCCGTCGCTGCAAACTGAAACGAGTCGACGCCGAAGAACTCATTATTCGGCCGGTAGTCAAACGAACCGTCCGTCCGAATCACCAGTATGCCGAACGAGGGTTGACGCACAAAAATTGCCTGCAGCGGTCCTTGTTCTGCATCGGTGGCTCCAGCCAATACACCGGGCGCCAAAGAAGTCAGTGCGCTCCCGGAGTTAACTGTCGCCGAGAAATTCTGAGCGACCGGTGCGTCGTTGACGGGATGCACAAAGATGGAAAACAGGCTGCTGGCGGTCACTCCGCCGGCATCTGTTGCCGTCACTCTGATGACGGCACTGCCGAAGCAATTCTGACCAGGGGAATAGTTCAGCAGACCGCTGTTCGGGTTGACACTGATGCCACTGAGCAACCCGGGAGACTGACTCACGACATGCACTCGATAGTGCAGGGCGTCACCATCAGGATCGGAAAAAGCGGATGCGATGCTGAAGCCGGCGGTCGGAGCATCTTCAAGCGTATTCACATCCGCAATGGCAGTGGCAACCGGAGACTCGTTGACGTTCAACACTGTCACCGCAAGGGCTTGCGTGTCTGTGAATGTGCCGTCGCTGACTCGAACTGTGACGCGATAGATGTTGTCATTGTCGGCATCCGTCGGCATTTCAAAATCCGGTGCCGACACAAAGCTCAGAATCCCTGTCAGGCTGTTGATCGCGAATTGCGCCGCATCCGTGCCGCCGGAGATCGAATGCGTGAGCGACTGAGCCGGCAGATCGACATCTGCAGCCGTTACCGTCGTGACGGCCGTTGTATTCTCCGGCACACTCAATGCGGCCGTTGTTCCAGCGCCGTTGCTTGTGATGACTGGCGGATCGTTGACCGGATTGACCGTAATGCTGGCGGTGTCCGATGCGCTGCTGAAGGCACTGCTGCCCCCAGTACCAATGCCGAATGAGATCTGCACATCGTCGATTGTCGCGTCCTTTGCCTGGTCGCTGACCGACACATAGAACCGAACTCGCGTATTCGCTGAGATGAAGGGAGTGATGTCGAGACTCATCGAACCAGAGCCGGCCCGGGTGCTGTCACTGATCGTGGCCACCGTGGAATAGTTCGCCCCACCGTCGCTCGATATCTCTACGTCGATCTGGTCCAACCCTTTCAGCTTGTTCACATAATCAAACGAAAGCTTAGCCGATGTGGCACCACTGAGATTGACTTCGCGATAGATCGAGTCACCGCTGCTGTCCGCGCGAATATCAAGTTTGCCGGCATTGACCTGGATTCGACCGCCGCTGGCACCTCCTCCATTACTGTCGTTTTCGACCCAGGTCGAGGACCAATTGGCGGTTCCGTCGTTGCGGCTGTAGGAATTGGAACTGAATTGGTCGAGCACGGTTGATGCTGTTGAAAGCACAGAAGCAGTTCCCCCCGCTGTGCCGCTGGTTCTGTCCCAGATATGAAACGTAACGCCGTTGGCGACAGTGCCGTTCCACTCGGCATGAGGCTGGAAATAGAGTCTTGTGCCCGCATCCGCTGCGAGCAG
>JANNGQ010000275.1:0-3894 GCA_031403975.1 Planctomycetota bacterium | reverse complement strand
GGACGACAGACCAGATGAGCGGCCGGTGTTGTCGTTGACGGACTTTCAGCAGTACCACGGCGCTTGACCCGTTCTACAACACTTCAGCAACATCGATCCCCAACAACCCAAGCCCTGTTTTCAGCGCCCGAGCCATCAGGTCGCAGAGAATGAGGCGGCTTTCGCGGAGGGCGTCGGTTTCGGCGTCCTGGACTGAGCATCGGTCGTAGAACTTGCTGAAGGCATCGGCCGTGTCGAACAGCCAGCCGGTCAGCACATGAGGCCGGTACTCGCTGAGCATACCTTCAATCGCATCTCCGAAGAGCAGAAGCTGTAGAATCAGACGACGTTCTTCCGGGCATGTCAGCAGCACATCGGCACGTCCGGAGACCACCGAACTTCGGTCGATGTCAAGTTTGCGGAAGATCCCGCAGATCCTCGCATGGGCATACTGCATGTAGGTTGCAGTGTCGCCCGTGGTGGCCAGCATCTTGTCCCAGTCGAAGATGTAATCGCTTTCCCGGTTGTGGTGCAGATCCGCGTACTTGATGCCGCCGATGCCGACAATTTCCGCGACGTTCGCACGTTCCTCGGACGACAGCAGCGGTGATTCGCGGTGGTCATCGTTTTCATCAACAATAATCCGCGCCCGGCTGATGGCTTCGTCAAGAAGGCTTTCCAGGCCGACAGTATCGCCGGAACGAGTCTTATACGGCTTGCCGTCCTGACCCATGACTGTGCCGAAGCTGATGTGCCGCAACCGGACGGCATCGAAGCCCCACAACCGGGCCGTGGCGAAAAGCTGGTGAAAATGGTCGGACTGCCGACTGTCAACGACGTACACGATTTCGTCGGCCTGCAACGTCTCCCGCCGATACTTAATCGTGGCGAGGTCCGTTGTCGCGTATGTAAACGCTCCGTCGGTTTTCTGCACAATGAACGGAGTCTTGCTGCCGTCCAGGAAGACGCACGTCGCTCCTTCGCTCTTGCGAGCCAGTTGCATCGCATTCAGGCTGCTGACCACATCGGCAAGCATCGGGTTGTAGTAACTTTCACCAAGCGTCAGATCGAACCCGATCCTGAGCCGGTCATAGATCCGATTCAGAGCCTGCAGACACGGCGGAAGAAACTGATTCCAGAGCCGATAGTTTTCTGTATCACCTGCGTGCAGCCTGGCGGTTTCATCGCGCGCCTGACGAGCAATGTCCGGGTGTGACTTCGAGGTAGTGCACAGTTCAGGATCGGATTCAATGGCCTCGATCGTGCTCAACGCTTCCTTCACGGCGTCGTCCGCGGCCTGCAGCTGCTTCCGAAGCGAGCCCGACTGCTTCGTCGCCTTCTCATCTCCCGCCGCTGCGGCTTCCTGCGCCGATAGCTGCGCCCGGAGCGGTATGACGGCCAGCTGCAGTTGTGGCAGCTTCGCAAGGGTCGCCTGGTAGTCCGACAGCTGATTGACACGCTTGTACAGTCGTGCCAGTTCCGTCACAGATCCGGATGCAAAAGCGGCATCATTCCGGAAGTGACGAAAACCGTAGATAATCATCCCGAATTGAGTTCCCCAGTCGCCGATGTGGTTGTCGCTGGTGACACGATGCCCGGCAAACCGCAATGTCCGGCAGATGGCATCGCCGATGACCGTACTTCGCAGATGTCCGACATGCATCGGCTTTGCGACGTTCGGAGACGAGAAGTCCACAACGATTCGACGAGGAGGTGTCGCCGGCGAAACTCCCAGCCGATCATCGCCGGCAATCTTCGAGATCTGCCCGGTGAGAAAATCGTTTTGCAGGCGCAGGTTGATGAATCCCGGCCCGGCAATCTCAGGTGGATCACAGAGGTCGCTGATCTGAAGTCGATCGACAACGAGTTGAGCGATCTCCCGCGGCGGCTTGCCGAGCTGCTTCGAAAGCGACATCGCAAAGTTGGCCTGGAAGTCGCCGAACTTTGAATCCTGCGCCGGACGAATCATCGCCAGGCTCGGACCTGCATCTGTGACAACACTCGCCAAAGCCGCAGCAAACCGCTCGCGAACGGTAAACAGAAGATTCATGTACTACCAGCCGATCGACATGTTCGCTTCGACGATCTTCTGAGCATCGGCGAGATCGGAACCAGTATCCAGCATGTACAGCCGGATAGCGTGCACCTTGTCGCCGGACGCACGAGCCAGGCAATCGCGGGCGACGTCACATGGCCGGACCTTTCCCTCGAGTCCCAGCAGTCGCTTGGAGATGACCCAGATGTCGCGCGGACGTTTCGTGATCCGCAGAACTTTTTCCTCGGGATAATATTTCTGAGCCATGTGCTCCGCCTGCTCCAGGCTGGACGCCCAACCGATCATGATGTGTGCTTCAGTTTCGATCTCAAACAAAGGCATCGCGTAGTCCCTGCGAAGTTGAAGACCGCCATCGAATCCACAGTATCAATTCCCAGGGGCTAAAGGACACCCTCAGGTCGATTCCGGAGTCAATGACGCATAACACCAGTGTCGCATGCTCCCGGCGAGCCGGGACTTGCCGGGAGCAGGCGTAGGATAGCAGGCAGTCCGGCGGTTTCGAATGAGTTGCTGAGGCTCAGCCAGGTGTCTCCACGTTGCCGGCTTCTCACGGCCGGTACTCCACAGCGGCCGGCGATACGTCTGTTCCGGCAATTTGGGTGTATCAGGCCGCGATTTCTCAAGATTTCGCGGTGCAGAAAAACCTGCAACGGGTTTAATTACCGAGACGTACGGCCATTCCTGGTTTACAAGACGTGTGAATTTCAATCCGAACGGTACTGGTATCGCGACGCGTTACGAGTGCGTTCGGTGTGTTTCCCTATCCGGAGTATTCCCATGAAGCGAGTGTCTGCACTGGCGATGTTTCTATCCCTCTTTATGGCCGCAGCAGCAATCGCTCAGCCTCCGGAGGGACGTCAGGAAGGTGAACGTCGACCTGGCCAGGACGGTCGCCCCGGCGAACGCGGTCGCCCCGGAGAGAATGGTCGCCCCGGAGAGAATGGTCGCCCCGGAGAGAATGGTCGCCCCGGAGAGAATGGTCGCCCCGGAGAGGGTGGCCGGCCCGGAGCCGGTGGTCAGGGGCCTCGGGGAGGCATGATGCGAATGCCGAATCCGTTGATGGAAGCCATCGATGCTGACAAGGATGGAGAACTTTCTCCGGACGAAATCGAACATGCTGTCGCAGCCCTGAAAAAGCTGGACAGAAACGAAGACGGAAAACTCGATTCCATGGAAACTCGCCCGAACTTCGAGGGCATGGGCGGAGGATTTGGCGGCGGTTTCGGAGGTCCCGGTTTTCCGGGTGGCGGTTTCCCGGGTGGTGCAGGTCCGGGCGGCCAGGGTGGAAATCCCGAGGAGATGACTCAGCGACTGCTGGCAATGGACGCCGACAAGGATGGCAAGCTCGCGAAGGAAGAAATGCCGGAGCGATTGCAGTCAATGTTTGTTCGAGGTGATAAGAACGAAGACGGATCACTGGATAAAGAAGAGATTGCGGCGATCTCAAGGGAGCGATCCGGTGGTCAGGGCGGCGGCCCGGGTGGCCCCGGAGGATTTGGAGGCCCCGGAGGATTTGGAGGCGGTGATCTGGCTGGCCAGATGCTGGAGCGGATGGACGCAGATAAGGACGGAAAACTGACCGGCGACGAGATTCCCGAAGGCATGCGAGATCGCCTGGAGCAGATGGATACGAACAAGGACGGATCACTCGACAAAGCAGAAATGGAAGCAATTGCGGCTCGCATGAGGGGCGGTCGAGGCGGAGAAGGCGGTCCCGGCGGACGAGGTGCTGGCGGACGTGGTGGCGAAGGTGGCCGTCGCGGCAGTCGACCTCCGCTTGAAGAAGAAGGCGACAGCAACGGCAGCGAAAAGAAGCCGCCTGAAAGTGATCAGCAGTAACAGAACTGGTAGCCACGCTC
>JANNGQ010000274.1:0-2441 GCA_031403975.1 Planctomycetota bacterium | reverse complement strand
GATGGCGTCAATTTCGCCGTGCCACGTCGGGTTGACCGAAGTCTTGTTCCAACCCTCAGAGAGTATATTGCCGGTATCCCTGTCCGCAATGACGGCCCCAAAGGGCAGGTTTGGGACTTTGCCAGCCAATTCGATGGCCCGTCGCATGTAGCGTTCCTGATCGTTCATGCTGCTCTGCCCCAATTCATGATCGTGATCGACCGTTGCAACACTGTCGCGAGCGAGACCCACACGAAATACGGGATCTGGGCCAGACTCACCCAGCGATAATGCGGCCAGATGGCCACGGCCGAACAGATGATCGTCGTCCAGACAATAACGATATCCGGTCACGTCCTTCCAACGTAAGATGCCTTGCCATCGCCGGGACTCCGTTCCCAAAGGATCAGCTTTAGACACTGTCCTTGGTAACTCCCGGCATGGCTTCTGTGGAAGACCAATCTCATTCACCACCCTTACGGGCATTTCGTGCATCTCAGTTTTGTGACCGCCCTCGCCGATGCGAGAGCGTTGGGCGATTTCGAGAAACAGGCTCCTAAACTCGCCGACTGGCGGTTGGTCGCGTCAGAGTTCCTTTGATCCGAGGTAGATCTCGGCTATTTGGCCTTTCTGAGAGATCTCAAGGGTATTGCATGAGATACACTCATGAATACGCCCAGATAGCTGAAAACAACTCCGACGTGGTTCACGTCTTCCTCAAGCCCGACAGCGAAGACGACATCAAGGCCTGGACAGAAGGGCTCGACAAAAAAGGGCTCAGTGAACTGCCCAAAATCTATCGCGACGAGAACGCTGCGCTCGCTGACAAATTTAAGATTCCGGACGGCTACAAGTTCCACGGTCAGAAAGTTCACTACCCAGCGTTGGTTATTCTGGACGGTGAAGGCAAAGAGCAGTTTCGCTACGTGGGAAAATCCAACTCAGACCGCATGTCGACCAGAGACTTCGAAGCAAAAATGATCGCCCTGGAAAAAGGGAACCCCAAGTGAATCGGACGATCCGGCTGATGAATTCTAAACGTGATGTGCGTCCATCCCCGGCAACAGTCGCGAAGTACATACACGTCCGTTTCTGAAAACTGCCAGAGGATTTCCGTCACCAAGTGATGTTGATCAAAACACGACATGACCATGAAGACAATCACACTCCGTTTCGCCGCCTTGTCCTTGCTGTTCCTGGCGTTGAGCGGCGCGTATGGAGCCGATGAATTTCATCCGGTTCCGCTTCGCGCCGAAATCAAAGGGACGCTGCCGATGACTGGGCTTGTCTTCTGGAGCACGTCGGAACATCGAAGGTCGCCAGCGATCTCGATGGAGTTTGCCTACCTGCGTTACGATGAAGTCGCCACGGCGCGCGGCCTCTACGATTGGACCATGGTCGAACGATTGATGAGCGACGCGGCGGCACGCGGGCATCAGCTTATCCTCCGCCTGTACGACACCTATCCGGGCCGCCCGAGTGGCGTGCCCGCGTGGATCAAGGCCGCGCCCGGCTATCACGATGACTCCGAGGAGAGCGAGGGTCAGCCGACTGGTTTCCCTGACTGGATGAATGCGGAGTGGCGGCGATTCGTCCTCGAGTTTATGAGCGAGTTCGCCCGGAAGTATGACAACGATCCACGTCTCGCATTTCTCGAAGTCGGCTTCGGACTTTGGGGGGAATATCACATCTATGATCCAGGCGAAAAAGTCGGCGTGAACTTTCCCGACAAGTCTTTTCAGACGGAGTTCCTGCGGCACATGGCCAGGGAATTCAAAGTGACCCGATGGCTTATCTCGAAGGACGCGCACGTTGCTGAACGCACACCCTTCCAAGCCATGCCCGACTTGCTGCCGCTGCCATTCGGCCTCTTCGACGACACGTTTCATCGCGCCTGGAAACCCGGCTACAACCGCACCGGCGGCGATTTCTTCGGCCTCGACCGATGGCAGCGCGCGCCCGCGGGCGGTGAGCAACTGATGGATTCCGCAGACTTCGCGCGGATGATCGGCAAGCAATGGCGGACGCAGGCCAGCGACTTCCATATCAGCTTCATGATCGCCGACCAATGGCCTCGCTGGATGAAGCAGGACGAACTCGCGCGGCACAGCGCGGCGTGCGGATACCGGTTCAGGGTGGAGCGCTTCGAGGCCAGTGCCGCCGCCGCCCGCGTGACGATCGCCAACATCGGCGTCGCGCCCATTTACTACGATGCCTATCCCGCCGTGAACGGGATCCGCGCCGACAAATCGCTCGCGGGTCTGCTGCCCGGCGAGCGTCGCGATTTCACGATTGCATCGGGCGGCACCGCGCCTGCGCTGTCCATCGAGTCCGATCGACTCATCCCCGATCAGCGTATCGGATTTGAATCCGTATTGAATCCATGTGTCCGACGAAGGGGGCTGGCTCCGGTCCACGCTCAGTATTCGGCACCTCGAAAATTTGAGGGGTCAAACAAGCTG
>JANNGQ010000273.1:0-2308 GCA_031403975.1 Planctomycetota bacterium | reverse complement strand
CGATTGAAGACGCAGCGAAACCCCATCTCGATCGAGTCCTTTCCCTCGTTGATGTCGAAGCAATCAGAAAGAAAAAGTACCGCATCGTTCTGGACTGCACTCATGGCTCGGGCGCAATGTGCGGGCCTCGGCTGCTGGAAGCGCTGGGCTGCGAAGTCACTCTGCTGGGCGGAACTCCGGACGGGCGATTCGAACACATTCCGGAACCAGTGGAGAAAAATCTCGGTGACCTCTGCAGGGCCGTGACTCAACACCGGGCTCATGCCGGCTTCGCACAGGATCCGGATGCCGACCGGCTGGCCATCGTCGACAACACCGGTCGTTACATCGGTGAAGAGCTGACGCTGGCTCTTGCAGCCGACTTTGCGCTCGAACGCCGCAAGGGGCCCTTTGTCGTCAACGGGTCGACCAGCCGAGTCACCGCGGATATTGCGGCAAAGCATGGTTGTCAGTTTCATCGCAGTTTTGTGGGGGAAGCCAATGTCTGTGCCAAGATGCGTTCGGTACAGGCAGTGCTGGGAGGTGAAGGCAACGGGGGAGTGATCGACCCGCAGGTCGGCTATGTGCGGGACAGTCTGGTGTCGATGGCGTACGTGCTGGCAGGGCTCACGGAAAAGAAGAAGACACTGGCAAAGTGGGCTGACTCATTGCCGTTCTATACCATCGTCAAGGACAAGATCACTTGCCCGGCAGATGCGGTTCCGGCAGCGTGCGATGCACTTCGAAATGCGTTTCCGGACGCAGAAGCACGCGACGGCGACGGCCTGCGGCTCGACTGGCCCGACCGCTGGGTCCAGGTCCGCGGGAGCAACACGGAACCGATCATCCGGGTCATCGCGGAGGCCCCCGAGACCAAAGACGCCGTGGTTTTGATTGATCACGCGATGAGAATCGTTGAAGTGGCTGTTGCGCCGTTTTTGAAGGTGTAAGGGATTTTTGTTTGCTGGTTGTGTGCCGAGGTGCGTAGTTGAGGCATCGAAAGGTGCCCCTGAATCATGGAGGTCCGGCTTTTGGCTCGAGGCTGCGACCATTTCACGCCACCGGGGTGAACCCGGTGGCGATAAAATCACATTCATTCCGCGAACTTGTCCCAGCCTGCGCATCGGGGAAGTATTTCTCGCAACTGCGTCTCATTCCACAGTCCTCCAGCCAGAAGCATCGTCATCCATGCAGAACCACATTCCCGTCGAGCGTTTCGTCAACCTGCTGAACCCGGCAGCCAACTCGATCTTTAACATGACAGTCGACGACGCTGTCGCACGCCTCGCGACCGGCGACGCTGCGAAAGTCCGCGAGATCGACGGGCAGTTTGCTCTGGTCCATCGCCACGGTCACATCATCCGGATGGCTCGCTCCATCGGTCGTCCGATGCGCTACTTCCTGGCCAAGCAGGTGGCCGGGCCGTGTCTGATCATTGCCGAACGTATTGATGAGATCTCGGCATTTCTGAAGAGCGAAGGACTGGCCGAACAGTTTCATCCGTCGTACACACGGATGGTTCCGGCGCATCACATTCTGGAGATTGCTCTCGTCGGCTGTCCTGATCCGAATCCTGTCTGCAAACGGTTTTTCACTCCGGAACGCAACAGTCGGAGCACCAACCTTGACGAAATCGGACGCGACTACATCGGGGCTCTGCAGAGAGAGATTCATCTGTGGCTCGACAGCATTCCGCGCACGGAGCCGATCGGTATCCTGTTCAGCGGCGGGATCGACAGTGGAGCTGTGTTTCTCACGGTTTATGATGCTCTGCTGAAGCGAGGCGAATCGCCCGGCAGGCTCAAAGCCTTCACGCTGTCACTGGATGCAAAAGGCAAGGATGCAGCTCAGGCCGAGGAGTTTCTGGCGGCACTGGATCTGGGGATGTTTCTGGAGCTCGTGGATGTCCCGGCATCGGCCGTCAATTATCGCGATGCCGTGCGAATCATTGAAGACTACAAACCACTTGATGTTCAGTCAGCCGCGATGTCATTGGCTCTTTGCCGCGAGATTCGTAACCGCTACCCCGAATGGACGTACCTCGCCGACGGCGACGGAGGGGATGAGAACATGAAGGACTACCCGATCGAGGAAAACAGCGAACTGACAATTCGCAGCGTGCTGAACAATCTGATGCTGTACCACGAAGGCTGGGGCGTCAACGCGGTGAAGCATTCGCTGACCTACAGTGGCGGCCAAAGCCGAGGCCATGTCAGGTCCTGGGCTCCTGCAGCATCACTCGACTTCCGCGGCTTCAGCCCATTCGCTCTGCCGAATGTGATTGAAGTCTCTGAGGGCATCCCGTTCATCGAACTGACCGGCTGGGATC
>JANNGQ010000272.1:0-17712 GCA_031403975.1 Planctomycetota bacterium | reverse complement strand
GGCAGCCGTCGTCGGTGCGGATCACGTGTTTGCCGGATGGTCGCAGCTGTTCAGTTTGATTCCCGGACGGACGGGCGTTCATCTGAGGCAGGCTTTCTTCCGGAAAACGATGCTGGAATGCCATCGTGATGCCTGCATTTCGTTCGGCACAATCTTCTCACATCCGGGCGTTTCGATCGGTCGGACGGTGTATGTCGGCAATTACTGTTCGATCGGCAGTGTGACGATTGAAGATGATGTGCTTGTGGCTTCGCATGTGTCGATCATGAACGGGTGCCGCCAGCACTCGACTGAACGGCTGGATATTCCACTGCGTGAGCAGACCGGCGTCTTTGAACCGGTAACGATTGGCCGTGACTCATGGATCGGCGAGCGGGCGACCGTCGCTGCAAACGTCGGTCGGCATTGCATCATCGGAGCGGGTTCACTCGTACTGTCGCCGGTCCCTGACTATTGCGTCGCCGTCGGTGTTCCGGCGCGAGTCATCCGCGACCGACGGATGTTGCCAGAATGCAACATCGCTGCTCAGGCCCATCAGATGTTCCCGTTTCGGAACGTCGCTGCGTCCATACCGCCCGCAGAGGGGCCGGAAATGACCTAACTTTTGCAGCAATCACAACACTGTCGGGCGCTGACGGGTACAGCAATGCGTGGAAGGATTCTCCGCAATGAAAGATGGAAGAACGGGGTTCAAATCCGGGGTCGTGAGACTTCGGCGTCACCTGGTCAGCTCCGAATTCTCACGAATCCGGCTACAAGAATCCTGAACGGCGTTGCTGATAAAGAATTCCGGTGTTCTGCCGCGGTTCGGGCCCGTGGACGCGTTCTGCGGAACTTCATCAGTGTTTCAGAGCGAATCTCATGTGCGGTATTGCAGGTATTCTGTACGCGGATTCCGGACGGTCGGTCAGTGCATCAGTGCTGACCGAGATGGGGAACGCAATTGCGCACCGCGGGCCGGATGGCGAAGGAACGCTTCGGGCCGGGCCAATCGGGCTCGTACACCGTCGCCTCGCGATCATTGACCTCAACGGAGGCCGCCAGCCGCTGGCGAATGAGAATGAATCCATTCACGTCGTCTTCAACGGCGAAATCTACAACTACAAAGAACTGCAGCGGCAGCTGGAATCGCGGGGCCACGTTTTCAGAACGAGATCAGACACCGAGGTGCTCGTTCATCTGTACGAAGATTTCGGCGCGGAAATGTGCGTTCATTTGCAGGGCATGTTTGCGTTTGCGATCTGGGACGCACGCCGCCATGAACTGCTGCTCGCCCGGGACCATCTCGGACAGAAGCCTCTTTTCATTTATCGCGACAACGAAAAACTCGTGTTCGGATCGGAACTCAAGGCCATATTGAGCCATCCGGAAATCGATCGCACAATCGATCCGCATGCCGTCGAGGACTTTGTCACGTTTGGTTTCGTGCCTGGCCAGCGCAGCATCTTCGGCAGGGTCATCAAACTCCCGGCAGCTCATGTTCTGCGAACTTCCCCGCGGGAATTCCAGTCGTCTCCGAAGCGATACTGGCAATTGTCATTTGATCACGAAGACAATTGCCCCGTCGATGACTGGAAGCAACGGATCGATGCGGCTCTGAAAGACAGCGTCGCGTCGCATCTGGTGGCGGATGTTCCGGTGGGTGCCTTCCTGAGCGGAGGTCTGGACAGCAGTTCGATTGTCGCGATGATGTCCGGACTGCGCTCAGATCCGGTGCAGACGTTTTCCATCGGATTCAATGAAGCCGAATTCAGCGAGCTGCCTCATGCCCGGGCCGTTGCGGCACACCTCGGCTGTCAGCACACCGAAGAGACTGTGTCGCCGGAGGCCGTGAGGGATCTGGATGATCTGACATTTCTCTACGACGAACCCTTCGCGGACGCATCCGCCGTTCCAACGATGGCTGTCTCGCGACTCGCAGCGCGGCATGTCAAGGTCGTTCTGTCGGGCGATGGCGGCGATGAGCTGTTCGGCGGTTATTCGCGTTATGGGCACGATCTGAAAGAAGGGGAGATCCGTGACAGACTCCCCGCCATCATGCGTTCACTCGCGCTGAAGCCATTGGCTGTGATTTGGCCGAAATCCGACTGGCTGCCTCGCTCGCTGCGACTGAAAACACTGCTACAGAATCTGTCGAGAAGTCCCGCGGAGGCCTATGCCAACACGGTCTCGACCTGCCGCCGCGAAGTCCGCCGGACGCTGCTGAGCCGTGATTTTGCGGCCTCGCTGAATGGCTATCAGCCGGAACGTCTGATCATCGACGCATTCCAGTCCGGTCATCGCGATGCACTCAGCGGGATGCTGGCAGCAGACACAAACATCCTGCTTCCGGACGATTTTCTGACGAAGGTCGATCGAGCCAGCATGGGCTTCGGACTGGAAGTCCGCTCGCCGCTGATCGACCGGAAACTTATGGAACTGGCAGCGTCGATGCCGTCCGGATTCAAGATCCGTAACGGTTCAAAGAAATGGATTCTGAAGGAGCTGTTTGCGTCCCGATTGCCGGACGGACTGGTTCACCGCAGCAAGCAGGGGTTCGAACTTCCGATCGATCGGTGGCTGCGAGGTCCGCTCAGTGAGCAGATCCGCACTCACGTCCTGCATTCCAACGCAGCGATCGCCGAGTTCATCAACGTCCGGACGGCGCGAAGACTCTTCCAGGCTCACTGCGGCGGCAGCGGCCGTCACGGTCAGCTGCTCTGGTCATTGCTGGTGCTGGCTCGCTGGCTGGATGCCTGGAGCAAGCCGGAAGCGACCGATCGTCACCGGAAATCTCGGTTTTCAATTCTGAATTCCAGCCGCATCCAGTCATGATTCTGAATCAATCGACTCTCAGCCACACCCACGACGCGCAGATGCCCGTACTTATTCCGGGAGTACTGCGTTCACGGCCAACCGCTGCACACACTGTGCCGATTCTGGCCGGGCTGTGTTTGTCGAAAGGCCGGATACCGGATGCAGCCCGGGGGCGAGTCGATGGATTCGGACAGAATGTCGCTGTTCAGTTTGAAGTGCTGGATCGCTGGACCGACGGCAGTGTGCGCTGGCTGCTGGCGAGCTTCATCGCTCCGGAGATTTACCAACATGACTGCGAACTGGGCGTAATCGTTGATGCAGGAGTACTCAGCGGAACGGCACCTGAGCAGTCTGCAGGCAGCCGACTCACGACCGTGAAATGGGTCGGCAATGAAATCTGTGTCATCTCCCGTGACCTCAGCAGTGACCCGCCGATTGAGCACACGCTGCGACTCGTGCCGCGGCTTTGTGATCGTCACGACAACGAATCTGCACTGCAGATCGACAACATCCGGGAAGAAGTGACCGGCCCGATTCGTCAGGTCTTCGTGGTCTCGCTGAAGCTTCAGGCGAGGCCTTTTGTCACGCTGCAGCTGCGTCTGACGGTGTGGATGCCGGTCGGACTGCTGCAGGTGGAAACTCGTCTTCGCAATTCGCGCCGCGCACAGCACGCGGGCGGACTCTGGGATCTCGGAGATGCGGGCTCGTTCTTGTTTCGCAGTCTGGAAATCACTGTCGGCAGTAATGACATTCCGGCCAGCGCGATGACTCACTGGAAGGCCGAACGCGCGCTGCCTGTGAGATCCACTCTGTCAGAAGTATTCCTGAAACAGTTCGGCAGCGGCGGGCGGTCCTGGAACAGCCTCAATCACGTTACCGCCACGGGATCCGTCGAGGTGAAGTCCCGTGGCTACGAAGCATTCTGCGACGCAGGAACCCTGCGAGGCTACCGGGCGGAACCGACAGTGCTGGTCGAAGCGGACTCTGCATTTCTGGCAATAGCCGTACCGGAATTCTGGCAACAGTTTCCCGGCAGTGTGGCCTCCGCAATGGGAACACTGGAGGTCGGACTGTTTCCGGCCCTGGATTCCGTCACACACGAACTTCAGGGCGGAGAACAGAAGACGCAATCGTTCTGGATTGCCACAGGCAACGGCAGCGGCAGCGTCTGTGATCTCGATTGGGTGTTCGACACGCCGCGGCTGGTGCAATCAGCAGCGGCGATTGCAGAGGCCGGCACAATGCCGTGGTTCTGTACCCGAGAAGTCAGGGTGGGACAAGCAGCACCGCCGCGACGTCCCACCGATGCACGCGCCGTAAAGCGTGGTCCGTCGGTGACTCCGCTCCCCTGCCCCGACCTGCGCTCAGGCGAACCGGCAGATCGCATCGCCCGATACCTGCACGACGCCACAACCGGGCGTTTCAGCCTCGCAGCCCGGCGTGATTCCATCGACGAATTCGGCTGGCGGAATTTCGGCGATGTTCCGGCAGATCACGAGCAGACGCATTATGCCGGATCGAATACGATTGTTTCGCACTACAACAATCAGTTCGATATGATCTTCGGTGGAATTCTGCAGTTTGCAGCATCGAGCGATCTTGATTGGTTTGGCCTGCTGGACCCGCTCGCTCGACACGTGATGGACATTGACATCTATCACACTCGTAACGACCGCGCTGTTTTCAGCGGCGGGCTGTTCTGGCACACCGATCACTACGTTGATGCGGGCTCGTGCAGTCACCGGACATATTCGAGACGCAACCAGAATCCAGACCGGGCTGGCACTTACGGCGGCGGGCCGAGCTGCGAGCACAACTACACCACCGGGCTGCTGTACTACTATTATCTCACGGGACATCCGGAAGCTCGTGAGTCCGTCCTGACGCTGGCCGAATGGGTCATTCAGATGGATGACGGCTGCAACACTGTCGTGGGGCTGCTGGACAACGGCGCGACGGGTGCAGCATCGGGGACCGTCTCAGAAGGTTTCCACGGCCCGGGGCGAGGAGCCGGGAATTCGATCAACGCGCTGCTGGATGCGTGGCTGCTGACGGGTTCCGATCGCTTCCTGAGCAAACTCGAAGAACTCATCCGGCGCTGCGTTCATCCGTCGCAGAATCCGGACGACCTGCATCTGCTCGATGCCGAGGGTCACTGGTCGTACACCGTGTTTCTGACAGCTCTCGGACGCTTTCTGCTTGCCAAGCGCGATGCAGAACTGTTCGACGCAATGTACTCGTATTCGCGCGATGTGATGAAAACATACGGTCGCTGGATGGCAGACCGTGAACGGCGCACGCTCGATCATCCGCAGGAACTGAAGTACCCGACCGAAGCCTGGGCAGCTCAGGATTTCCGCAAAGCGAATGTGCTGAGAATCGCTGCCAGCTGCGAAGACGATGCAGAACAGGCCGCTGCCATGAGAACCAAAGCGGACTTAATCAACGATGCGGCCTGGAACGACCTGACCACGTTCGGTGACGCAAGGCTGAATGCAAGGTGCCTGTCGATCCTCATGACTGAAGGCCAGCGAGAAGTTTTTCATCGGACCAATGAACCATCGTGGATCCCTCCTGGTAAGGTGTCTTACGACTTCGGCCCGTGGTCGATGTTCGTGCCTCAGAAAGAGCGCGTGAAACAGATTCTGAAATCACCCCTTGGACTCCTGAAGGCGTCGATTCAGGCCCTTCGTCTGAGCCGCATCGTCGCCACACTGAAAGCCCTGCGGAGACATTTGTGACAATTGAATTGCATCCTGAATCCTGAATCCCGAATCCGTATCTCTCATGATCCAGCGTATCCCGCATCCTCGACCTGCAACGCCTGCCGATCGTCGCCCGACCGTCTGCCACGTCATCCATGCGCTGGGTGTAGGCGGGGCGGAAGTGCTGGCGGACCAGATGGTGCGGCGAATGAGTGATGAGTTTCGCTGCGTGATCGCAGTGCTCGACGAAATCGGCGAAGTCGGTACACGCCTGCTGCAGGACGGTTTTATCGTCGAGCACCTTCAGCGGCAGCCCGGCATTGACCGAAGCTGTGCAAATCGACTGTGTGCCTTCGCGGATCGGGAGAAAGCAGTGATCCTGCATGCGCATCAATGCACACCATTGTTCCAGGCAATGCTCAGCCGGGGATTCACCGGACGTCGACCGGTTGTGTTTACAGAACATGGCCGGCATTTTCCGGATGTGCCGAGTCGCAGACGAGCGTTCGTCAATCGTCTGTTGCTGCGCAGTCAGGATCGGCTGTTCGGCTGCGGCAAAGCAGTGCGGCAGGCTCTGATTGATAACGAAGGGCTGCCTGCGGATCGTGTCGAAGTGATTTACAACGGTGTGGAACTGGATGTGCCGGGTCGGCCTTCGTCAGAAGCCCGCGCACGCATCCGCGCAGAATTCGGTTACGCGGCGATGGACTTCGTGATCGTGCAGGTTGCCCGTCTTCACGAACTGAAGGATCATCAGACAGCACTGCGGACGATTGAGCACGCACGTGAACGGATTCCCGGACTTCGACTGCTGGTTGTGGGCGACGGGGATCAGCGATCAGCCATTGAACAGGGCATTCGTGACCGGGGTCTCGGAAACTGCGTGACCCTGGCGGGCACACGCTGTGACATTGCCGACCTGCTGGCGGCGGCGGACGCATTTCTGCTGACAAGTATCAGTGAAGGCATTCCGCTGACGATTATTGAAGCGATGGTCGCCCGCCGGCCGGTTATCTCAACGGCAGTCGGCGGCATTCCCGAAATGATCGTCTGCGGCAAAACCGGATTCCTCGCACCGGCACGGGATCCGAAAGCTCTCGCGGCAGCTCTGATCACTCTGTATCAGAATCTCCCGATGCGGCAATCGATGAGCGAAGCCGCCGAGCGCCGGGCGCGGCAGCTGTTCTCTCTCAACAGAATGCTCGAAGACTATCGCAGCGTGTACCGGAATGTATTGTCGGGAAGCCGAACGACAACGTGCTCCGGCCTTCCGGAATCGTCGATGCCCGCGGTTTCATTCAGAGGGCACCGTTCGAATTCTGCAGGGATCAATGCAGGAGCTCTTGCCTCTGCGTCATGCACGACCGCGGACGGCGAAACTTCCGGATCGCAGCGGCAGATCGGCTCTCTCGTCATTTTCTCTGACGACTGGGGACGGCATCCGTCATCCTGTCAGCACCTGACTCGTCATCTGCTGGACCGGTACAAAGTGCTGTGGGTCAACACCATCGGCACTCGCGCGCCGCGGCTGGACCTTCAGACAGCAAAACGAGTTGCCGAGAAGCTGCGACACTGGGGCAGCGGACGATGGGCCCGGACATCGCAGAAGTCCGGTACTACTGAGGTTCCGCGTTCCTCTGCGGCACAGGTCGCGTCGATTCATCCGAATCTCACTGTGGTCAATCCGAAAATGTGGCCGTGGTTCGCCAGCTCTCGTGACCGCAGACTCAACCGGTGGCTGCTGGCAAAACAACTGACACGGCTGATTCAGCAGCTTCCGCAGCCCGTTGTCGGGCTCTCGACGCTGCCGATCACCGCCGATCTTCCGGATGTCCTGCCAGTGGATCGCTGGGTCTATTACTGTGTCGATGATTTCTCACAATGGCCGGGACTCGACGGCGACACGCTGCGCGGCATGGACCGGGACTTCATTCAGCGCGCAGATTCAATCGTTGCCGCCAGCGAACATCTGCTGTCGATGATTGCGCATGAAGGCCGATCTTCCATTCTGCTGACGCACGGCGTGGACGTGAACTTCTGGAATGTGCCTCGATGTGAGTTGGTTGATGACACGACATGTCGCGAGAAATGGAAATCGTTCTCCGGTCCGCGGATTGTCTTCTGGGGTGTGATTGACCGGCGGATGGATTCGCAATCGATCCGGCAGCTGTCCGCTGAACTCAGGTCAGGTTCCATCGTTCTCGTCGGCCCTCAGCAGGACCCCGACCCCGCGCTGCTGTCGCTGCCGAATGTGTTCACGCTCCCGGCTCAGCCGCTGTCCGTACTGCCGCAGATTGCCCGGCTGGCCAATGTTCTGATTATGCCGTATGCCGATCTGCCGGTGACTCGCGCGATGCAGCCTCTGAAGCTGAAAGAGTATCTCGCCACGGGTAAACCGGTTGTCGTCAATCGACTGCCGTCAACAGAGGCCTGGAGTGACTGTCTGGATGTTGCGGGGACGCCGGCTGAGTTCAGTCGGCTTGTGCAGGATCGCATCGTGACAGGTATCCCCGCACCACAGGCAATTGCTCGCCGACGGTTACAGCAGGAGGGTTGGGCGAGCAAATCTCAGGTGCTCGACGGAATCCTGAACCAGCTTGTGTGTTCTTGTCCTGAATCGCTTAACAGCAGGTCGAAGAGAACGAAAGTCCCTTTCCAATGATTGCGCTGCGAACCGCTGACTCCCTTATTGGTATTGCCGATTCACGTCCGTTCGTGCTGCACACTCGGGTCGTCACGGGCACGGGCGGCGGGCCAGAGAAAACGATTCTGAATTCGCCGCGGTATCTGCGGCAGTACGGCATCAACTGCGCCTGTCTGTTCATGCGCCCGCCCGGCGATCCGGGTTTTGCGACTCTTGAACGCAGGGCGGCGGCGGCCGATGCGGACATCATCGGCATTGATGACCGCGGTCCGCTGGACTGGCGCGTCCTGCGTGACTGCATCCGCGAATGCCGCGAACGCAACGTGACGGTGTGGCACGCTCACGACTATAAGAGCAACGCGCTGGGGCTGCTGGTCCGTCAGTTTCACCGCATGCATCTTGTGACCACGGCTCACGGCTGGGTGAGATTCACTTCCCGCACGCCGCTGTATTACAAGATCGACCGATTCTGCATGAAGCGTTATGAACAGGTCATCTGCGTATCTCAGGATCTGCACGACCGCTGCTCTGAGAGCGGTGTCGGGACCGAGCGGCTGAATCAGATCGATAACGCGATTGTGCTGGATCATTACAGCACAGCCGCGCCGACGCTGTCCGACAAAGGCCGGTTCGGCTTTGATTCACGGCGGTTTCTGATCGGAGCCGTCGGCCGGCTGTCGGAGGAGAAGGGTTTTCATCATCTGATCGATGTCATTGGCCGGCTTGTCCATGCTGGACATCCGATCGGCCTGATCATTGCGGGAGAAGGACATCTCCGGAAACAGCTTCAGCAACAGATCAACGATCAGGGCCTGCACGATCATGTCCTGCTGTGCGGCTTTCTGACTGATCCGCGCGAGCTGTACCGTGCCATCGATCTGTTCGTTCTGAGCAGCCTGCGCGAAGGATTGCCGAATGTGGTTCTGGAAGCAATGGCTTCACAACGGGCCGTCGTAAGTACGAACTGCAACGGAATTGCGGAGCTCGTCCGGCACCGGCACAACGGCCTGATCGTGCCGACCGACAACGCCGACGCGCTGCACAGCGCCATTCAGGAATGTGTGCTGTCAGATGACCGCAGAACTCAGTTTGCCGCGGCGGGACGTCAGACGATCGAAGACCGCTACTGTTTTGAACGGCGTATGAAAAAAGTTGTGGACGTCTACCGGAAACTCTCACCGGAACTGGCCGTTCAGATCCTGGAAGAACCGAAACAGCAGACGGAATGCGATCACGTCACGGGTGTTTTCGGATGAGCCGGATGATAGCGACACGGCAAACCACTCTTCACTGCGAAACCGCCGCCCCGGCAGGCTGGAACACTTTTCTCGCGCGATGGGGTTACGACGGCTTTCATCTGCGTTCGGAGTGGGCGTCTGTCTTTGCAGGAGCTTTGCGTCACTGTCCGTATTTTCTGTGGGTCGAGCAGGACCGGCAGATCGTTGGCGTACTTCCGCTGCTCCACATTTCGGGACCGATTTTCGGCAGTTTTCTCGTCAGCCAGCCGTATCTGAACACGGGCGGAGTTCTGGCGGATGTTCCGGAAATCGAATCACAACTGATCAGCCGCGCGGTCTCGCTGGCGGACAGTCTCAACGTTAAGCACCTCGAACTGAGGCATGAACGCAGGGTCGAGCATGATCGGCTCAACTCAGTGAACACCCACAAGGTCCATATGCGGATGACTCTGCCGGCCACGGTGGAAGAACTCTGGACCGGCCTGAAATCGAAGCTTCGCAGTCAGGTGAAGAAGCCGCTGAACGACACATCGCTGAGGGTTGCATTCGGACGGCTTGAACAACTTGATGCGTTCTACAATGTATTTTGCCGCAACATGCGCGATCTCGGCACACCGCCATTTTCGAAGACTCTGTTTCGCGAGATGCTGACTCAGTTCCCGGACTCTGCGGAGATCTGCACGGTCCGTCAGAACGGACATCCCGTCGCATCGGGATTCCTGCTGCACGGCCCGGAAGTCACTCTGATCCCCAGCGCGAGTTCGCTGCGGGAGTTCAACCGCACAGGTGCCAACATGCTGATGTACTGGCATTGTCTGAAACGAGCTGTCGAGCGCGGTCAGAAGGCGTTCGATTTCGGCCGCAGTTCTTATGACAGCGGAACTCACCGATTCAAACAGCAGTGGGGCGCCGAGGAATACCCGGCCGTCTGGCAGTATTGCGTGCGCCGAGGCAAAGTCGCTGATGTTCGCCCCGACAGCGGCAAGTTTGACAGAGTCATCGCCGTCTGGCAGCGCCTGCCTGTCTGGCTGACCAGACTCATCGGGCCGGTAATTGTGCGAGGGATTCCGTAGTCCGGAATTCTATTCGTGCAGCGTACCCTTGGAACTCGGCACACCTTGTTGGCGCGGGTCGAGGCTGACGGCCATGCGGAGGGCTCGGGCCGTGGACTTGAAAACCGCTTCCGAGATGTGATGACTGTTGGTTCCGTGGTGCAGCAGCAAGTGCAGGTTCATCAGCGCGTTGGATGAAACGGCGGTCCAGAATTCCTGAACGAGCTGAGTATCAAATTCACCGATCTTCTCAGTCGGAAAGTCGACTCGATAGGCAAACGCCATGCGACCACT
The DNA here is from genome assembly GCA_031403975.1 of Planctomycetota bacterium. GTDB lineage: Bacteria > Planctomycetota > Planctomycetia > Planctomycetales > Planctomycetaceae > SXXK01. The sequence continues at coordinate 6,983 of JANNGQ010000272.1, read as the reverse complement.
GAGATCAACGGCGGACGTGACCAGTGTCTCCTCCATGGGCAGCGTCATGTGCCCATAGCGGCTGATGCCTTTCTTGTCGCCGAGCGCCTGAGTCAGACACCGGCCCAGACAGATGCCGACATCTTCAACGGTGTGGTGGTGATCAACGTGCAGATCGCCGGTTGCTTTGATCTTCAAATCGAACAGGCCATGCTTTGCAAACAAAGTCAGCATGTGATCCAAGAATCCCACACCTGTCGCAATTTCAGTCTTGCCGGTGCCGTCGAGCTCCAGAGCAAGCGAGATCTGAGTTTCAGTTGTGTTGCGAGTGATGGATGCGGTGCGGGACATGTGGGAAACCGAAGTGAAGTACAGACACATGGCATTCGTGAACTGCCAGGCGTCTCGGTACCGGGCATCGGAATATCATGCACTCCTGAGGTCCGGAATCGAACGGAAGTGCTGTCTCCATTCGGGAGAGACACGTCCTGCGCGAAGAAAGCTCGTCACATTTACTACAACCGCTACTGTTGCCCCGCCGCTCCGGCGGCGGGAATTTCGTTCTTGAATACAGTCATACATCGTCGTGTCCACCCAGGCGAATTCCAGCCGGCGGAGCGGCTGGCCAACGGTAGTCGGCGAAATCGTCACGACAGGGAATTCACAACAGCACCCGTTACTTCGATTACCCGGTCAATCTCAATGTCGGTTCCGATCGTGATTCGCAAACCGTCGACGATACCGCCGTCGGGCAAAGCGTCCGGAAATCGCATGTAGCGAACAAGAATCTTCCGGTGCTTGAGCTGTTCGTAGATTTCACAATGTCTGCCGGTGGCGTGAGTCGTCCAGAGGAAGTTCGCTTCGCTGGGGTGCACGAAGAAACCGAATGACGGCAGTGCCGCGGCCAGTCGCTCCCGAGTCGCGCGGATCTTCTGACAGTTCTGCAGCATCCAGTCCTGATCTTCCAGAGCGGCCGTGGCGGCGGCGATCGCGACGGCGTCACAGTTGTAGCTGTCCTTCACTTTCTGCATGCCGCGGATCAGTTCCGGATGAGCCATCGCGAAACCGAATCGTATGCCCGCGAGGCTGTAGGATTTGCTGAACGTGCGCGTCACGATCAGGCGATTGTCGAAGGCAGCATCCCGCAGCAACTCGCCGCGATGCGGTTGACGGCAGAAGTCTCCGTATGCCTCATCGAGCACCAGCGCGCCGTGATCAGGCAGCAGCTGACTCAGCTGCTCAGCGTTCCAGAGTGTTCCCGTCGGAGAATTGGGATTCGGGACGTAGAAGATCCGGACCTGTTTCCTCAAAAGAGCGGCTGAGGCAGAGTCCCACTGCCAGCGCGCATCAAGATTCAGCCGGATCACCTTGCAGCCCTGAATCTGTGCCAGCGATTCGTAGAGCACGTAACTCGGATACGGGTATGCGATCGTCTCGTCGGCATCGCAGAATGTGCGGGTGATGATCGTCAGATTTTCATCACTGCCGTTGGCCGGCAGAATCCAGTCCGGGTCAACATTGAAGAGTCGGGCCGCAACTTTGCGGAACCCGGTCGCAAACGGATCGGGATAAACGTTCAGCCGGCCTTCTGCCGCACGTCGGATCGCATGCACAACTCGCGGAGACGGCGGGTACGGATTCTCATTCGTGTTCAATTTGACCCAGCCGCCGTCCTGGGGCTGTTCACCGGGCAGGTAGCCGACCATGCGATCGATGGCCGGACGGAAGACGGAGGTCATGGGGTGCAGTTTCCGAGTGGCTCACTACCCCCTCATCCGGCCTTTCGGCCACCTTCTCTCCCTTGCCAGGGGGAGAAGGGACTTTGCGATGTCGGTGAGAGACTCGACGGCAAAACTCCGACGGCATTTCCAGTTGAAAAGAGACTGGAATCTCTACGGCAGTGCAACGGTCTTCAGGTTTTGCGGACCGCCTTCAGACTGGACGAGAACCAGAGCTGAGGTGTCGTTGAGCTTGTCCATCTGCACGACACCGGTCAGTCCTTCGACCGAGACAAACGACTGGCCTGCCGTTCCGCCGCCTCCGACGGGTTCAGTCAGAGCTTTTGCTTCTTTGAGTCCTGCAGTGGTGATCTTCATGACTCCACGTGCACTGTTGCTGAGGAGCAGGAATCCGTCGCCTCCCTTTTCATACGAGATCATGTCCAGCGGCCTGTTGCGATTTCCGAGTTCCGCAACGGTTGTGGCTGTGATTTTCTCGCCGGCGGCTGACAGTTCCTTGAGCGGGATCTTGACAAGCGGAGTACACTGATAAGCTGCCAGCAGACTCGGTTCACCGTCGATCATGATCGGCACGAAAGTTCGCATGGCGGCACCGTCTTCGCTCTTTCCGTGCGCTGCGTGGTAGATCTCAACGCCAACGCCTTTGTCGGATTCGGCAAACGGGAAGTTGAGTTCCCGCACTGTTGATGAGGCCTGAGCACTGCTGAGTCCGGAGACCAGCACCTTGCTTTCGAAGAATGCAATGTCGGTGATCGAATCACCGCGGCGATTCTGAGCCCTTCGGCCTTCACCCGTGACTTTGTCTTCTGGAGCATTCGCCAAAGCAGCTTTCGCGAACTTGACGTCCGTCAGAGCCACCTGCGAGATCTTCCCGGCTCCGTCGATCTGCACGATGGCGGCTTTGTCGTCGGCTGTGACCGCGACAAATGCCGCTCCGGTTCTCGGATTGACTGCGAGGTCATTCACGACGACGCTCTTGGCATGAATCTCATTTCCGATGGCCGCCGGCAGGTCTTCGATGTTGATGGACGCCTTCGAGGCATCTCCCTTCTTGTTTCCGGTCGCAATGGCAAACACGGCAGCCGCCTTGGCATCGCCGACGAAGAGAATGTCTTCGGGGCCGAAAGCCAGAGTCGTAGCGGACTGCAGTTCAGGAGTGCCTTTCGTCATTCCCCAGACATCGGCGGCTGAAGCCGACGAGACGGCTCCGCTGAACGTGGCCACAACAACAGCGAAAGCCAGCAGGCCCAGTGTCTTCAGTTTCATGATGCACTCACATTTCCGTAACAAGAGGTGGAACCAAACGCTCGACCGACACCATAATCGTGAGCGAAACTCAGCGCGACACCTGCAGGCAACTGGCGCTCGCCGACGACTTGCGGACGGCACCGATTGCCGTCTCGAGGATGCTTCCGTATCCTCCGGATGCTATTGCAGCGGTGGTTTCGATGGAATTCAACCGACCGGAATGGATCTCACAGGTATTCCGGAAGTAGCAGGAAACTTGAAGGATGTGACCCTCGGTCCTTGCCGATTCTGAGTCTAAGGAGATTCCGCATGATACAACCGGATAACGGTTCTGATCCGCTGCATCAGGGTTCTCGGCGCGCGTTTCTGCAGCAGACCGGACTTGGACTCGGCGGCATTGCACTGTCGCAACTCCTGTCGAGCGAAACCGCCATCGCGGATCGTGCGATGCAGCCGCAGGCCAGTGAATACACCGGTCGCGCGAAAAATGTCATCTATTTATTCATGGCGGGCGGCCCGAGTCAGCTGGAACTTTTTACCCCGAAGCCCGTGTTGAATGAGTATCATGGCCGGACTCCTCCGGCTCATATGACAGAGGGTCGACGATTCGCGTTTCTTCCGGCCGACGCAAAACTACTCGGGTCGGTTCGACATTTCGGCCGTTGGGGCGACTGCGGCATGGACCTCAGTGAGCTGCTTCCGTTTCATCGCACAATTGTCGATGAAGTATGCTGGCTTCGAGGCGTTGCGACAGACGTCTTCAATCATGGCCCGGCTAAGCTGTTTATGAACTCTGGCTTTCAGTCGCCAGGACGTCCGAGCCTTGGCTCGTGGGTCACGTATGGCCTGGGCAGTGAGACCAGCAGTTTGCCTGGATTCGTCGTACTGCAGTCGGGGCCTCGCGGACCGCGTGCGGGGAACACACTTTGGTCCAGCGGTTTTCTGCCGACGACCTTTCAGGGAGTGCCTTTCCGCAGCAAAGGCAATCCGATCCTGAATCTCGCCAACCCGCCCGGGATCAGCCGCGAGGCTCAGCGGGACTTTACCGAGACCGTTGGGCAACTCAATGGCATCCGGCTGAGTACTGTCGGCGACCCGGAGATTGCGACTCGGATCAACGCCTATGAAACCGCGTTCGCGATGCAGATGGCCGCACCTGAGCTGACGGCTCTGGAAACGGAATCGCAGTCGACTCTGGATCTGTACGGCGCGACGGTCGGCAAGGCCTCGTTCGCAAACAACTGTCTGATGGCCCGACGGCTGGTCGAACGCGGTGTGAGATTTGTGCAGCTCTATCATACAGACTGGGATCATCACGGCGGCAAGGGCGCGGATCTTGAGTCAACGCTCGATGCAGTCTGCAAAGAAGTCGATCAGGCGGCGGCGGCACTGGTGCTGGACCTTAAGTCACGCGGCCTGCTGGACGACACGCTGGTCATCTGGGGAGGCGAGTTCGGGCGGACGCCGATGGGCGAACCTCGGGAGAGCCTTGGCCGCGATCATCATGTGGATGCCTTTACAATGTGGATGGCAGGCGGTGGAATCAAGGCCGGTCACATTCATGGTGCGACCGATGAACTGGGCTTCGGACCGACCGAAGGCAAGGTTCACGTCCACGACCTTCATGCCACGATCCTGCATCTGCTGGGGATGGATCACAAACGACTGACCTACCGTTTCCAGGGCCGCGACTATCGACTGACGGATGTTCACGGAGAAGTCGTGCATGAGATCCTGGCGTAGAGCTCAGGCTGTGAATTACTGTTGTCCAGCCGCTCCGTCGGCTGGGATTCACCCAGCGCTGATCGTGCCTGAAGGTCTTAAATCCGGCCTGTTGACAGCGCGAATGTCAAGCCGGCTGAGCTGCTGGCCAACAGTGACATTCTGCTGCCTGCTGAACTTCTTATCGTGCACGTACGACGTACGGTCCGATGAGCCGGTACCCTTGCTGCGGATCACTTTCAACGAAGGCGATCGCCAATTTGTCGCCGAAGGCCGCGCAATCGTCGAAGCACAGGACGGCGGAATCCTGCTGGAAGAAAGGAATGGGCGAATTCGACAGATCACGCCGGTCATGATCGAGTCGCGTGAGTCATTGCCCGATCCTTTCCGTCCGATGTCTGCCGATGAACTGGCCGCAGATCTGCTGGCTCAGGTTCCGCCCGGATTTGAGACGATCGAAACCGCGCATTTCGTGATCTGTTTCAACTCGGCCGAGCAATATGCAGAATTCTGCGGCAAGTTGCTGGAGCATGTGTTTGACGAATTCTTCGAATTCATGAAGGAGCAGGAAGTCGTTGTTTCAGAACCAGTAGCAAAACTCCCGATCGTGATTTTTCTTGCTGAAGCCGAACTCAAAGAGTACGCGGCCCGACAGCATCCGGAGACGTCGTTCGAGGACACGCCCGGCTATTACTCAATTCGTGAGAATCAGACGCTGCTGCTGGACCTGACAAGAGACCGGTCCATCAGGACCGCATCAGCAATCCGCAGGCGACTTGCCGATCAGCCACTGCAGGTGGCCACGATTGTTCATGAGGCCGTACATCAACTGGCATTCAACAGCGGACTGCAGATTCGCATGGCTGATAACCCCGTGTGGCTCTCCGAAGGACTGGCTCTGTACTTTGAACCACTCTCACCGCGGGCTTCATTACTGTGGACCCGCCCAGGAGCTGTGAATGCCCGCCATCAGCCGCAGTTTGTGAAGTATTCATCGGATGGTTCACCGGCGATTCCGTTTGGACAGCTCATCGAGTCCGACAAGAGCTTTCTCGCCGCTGACACTGTACCGATCGCGTATGCCGAAAGCTGGGGGCTGACCATGTATCTTTTCCGTCAGGAGAAGGCTGGTATGAAAAAGTATCTGACGAATCTTTCTGAGCGAAAACCGCTGCAGGCACTGACGCCGGAACAACGGGTCGAAGAATTCCGCGCCGCATTCGGGAAATCCCCAGACGAATTGGACCGAGAGATCGTTTCCTACATCCGGAGTCTAAGAGTGCCGAGGTGAGCCGTTGAAAATGAGGAGTTCGGTATGTCCTGGATCACCGAAAACCCGTGGCCACTGATACTGATTCTGATCGGATCCGCGCTTGTCCTGCTGATTGTCGGCGAACCCAAAGGCCGAAGCATCGCACTCGGCTGTGCGGCCGCCGCTGTCGGGCTGTATTTTCTTGAAGCGTTCATCGAAACACCCGCCGAGGATGTTGAACAAAACCTGCAGACAATGCTGGAGGGCTTCGTTGCAGAGGACATCACCGCGATTGATGGGCTCATCGCGGTGGAATCGCCGGGACTGAAAGAAAAGGCTCGGCAGGGACTGGACCTGGCTCAGCTGCATGCCAGCTTCCACATGAAAGATGTCGCCGTCGCAATCAGCAGCGACGGCAAATCTGCGGACGCTCATCTACGGGCAAACGGCAGTCTTGTCGTCCGCCAAAGCAACACTCCGCACCACGCCGCGACACGATGGCAGACAAAATGGGTGCTTCAGGAGGGAACCTGGAAGCTCTCCGAAGTCCATCGTCTGGACTTGGTCACCGGCGAAGAGATCGGCATTCTGGACGCTGAGTAGTCGAACATCCACTCAATTGCATCCGGGCGAGCCTGTGCAGACAATCCGCTGCGTGTCATCGCAATGTTTGCCTTTGCCTCATGACTGAGCGACTCTCCTGTGAGTCGCTGGCACCGCAGCAGACCGGAGATGGCGGCGAAGATCGGGTGTTTCGTATGAAAAGACTGACTGGCTGTTTTCTGGGGCTGTTGCCGCTTCTGCTGTCCTCTGTCATCGCTGAAGACACATTTCTGACCGTTGAAGATGCTGGCGCCGACTACGCCGTGCAGGGAGAGTACGCGGGTGAAATCAAGCACGACGGCGAGACCATTAAGCTTGGGTTTCAGGTGATCGCACTCGGAGAGCAGAAGTTTGACGGAGTTGCCTATCCGGGCGGGCTGCCCGGCGACGGCTGGAACGGCGACGAGAAATTCCGAGCCACCGGCAGTACTGTTGACGGA
>JANNGQ010000271.1:0-2777 GCA_031403975.1 Planctomycetota bacterium | reverse complement strand
CGCTGTGGTCGGGATCGAAAAGCGTCGGCAAAGCCGGCGGCGGCAACTACATCAACTACGGCGTGCGCGAATTCGGCATGTCCGCGATCATGAACGGCATGACGGTGCATGGCGGGCTGTCGGTCGAATTTCTGCGTTGTCCCGGTCCATAAAGCCCGATGCGCGGGTGAAATGATTGGCTGCCTGCCGTGTCGTCTTTCCGTATCGGCCGCTAAACTCCGCATCTGTGCCGTCATGAACTCACGCGGCTGTGACTGGTTCGACTTTCCCTGTTCGCTCGCTCTGATTCATGGCCAGTTCTCTGACCGATGCCCAGCACGAAGCCGTGGAGCACTTTGAGGGACCGCTGCTGGTTCTGGCGGGACCGGGTTCAGGAAAAACTCGTGTCATCACGCATCGCGTCCTACGACTGCTGCAGCGCGGCGTACGGCCGGACCAGATTCTGGCCCTGACATTTACTAACAAGGCGGCTCGCGAGATGGCCGCGCGCGTCGAACGGCTGCTGGGCGGACTGCGCGTACGGGTCAGTACCTTTCATCGCTTCTGCTCCCGGCTGCTGCGGCAATGGCCGGAACACGTCGGATTGAGGAACAACTTCACGATCCTCGACCATTCGGATCAGGTCCAGCTCGTGAAGCACATCATGAAGGAGGAACGGCTGGACGGGATGTTCCATGAACCCGGCCGGGTGCTGAGCCGCATCAGCCGGGCTCGCAACGACATGATCACATCGGCGGACTTCCGTCAGCAGTTTGAACAGCGCGCCGGAAACCCCCTGGAGGCGATTGTCTACCGAGTGTTTCCACTGTATGAAGCCAGAGTGCTGCAACAGAACGCCGTTGATTTCGATGACCTGCTGCTGCATATCGTGCATCTTCTGGAAGACGAGGCCGAAATCCGTGAACAGCTGGATCAGCAGTTCCGGTTTATCCTGGTGGATGAGTATCAGGATACCAATCTTGCGCAGTACCGTATCGTGCAGGCCATGTCGCAGCTCTACCCGAATCTGTGTGTCACCGGCGATCCGGACCAGTCAATTTATGGCTGGCGGGGTGCAAGGCCCGGCAACATTGCCACATTCGAGCGGGATTTTGCCGACACACATATCGTGTCGCTCGATCAGAATTTTCGCAGCACGAAGAGAATCGTCCGCTGCGCCGATCAGCTGATTTCGAATAACCGCAGACCGCATCGGGGTCAGCTCATGACCGAGAATCCCGAGGGCGATACCGTCCGGCTGCTGCTGTTTGAGAATCCTGATGCAGAAGCCGACGGCATCGCTGACGAAATCCGGCAGCGAGTCAGTTCCGGTGAGCGCCGCTATTCCGACTATGCGGTGTTCTACCGCGTCAACACTTTGTCGCGACAGTTAGAGACGGCTCTGTCGCGGCATCAGATTCCGTATCAGGTCGCAGCCGGATATTCGTTTTTCGAACGTGCAGAGGTGCGCGATTTGATTGCCTACCTGCGCCTCGTAGAAAACGATGCGGACGATTCCGCGATGGAGCGGATCATCAACCGGCCGGCTCGAGGCATCGGCAGCAGTAGCCTGATGAAACTGCGGAATCATGCAGAAAAACATCGCATCAGCTTGTTCGCCGCCGCCCGTGCAGCGGAAAACGTCCATGGGCTGAGCAGCCGCGGCCGCAAAGCCGTTGAGGGCTTTGTGGACTTGATTCAGAAGCTGCATGAACAGTCGGCTGACGGCCGCGTGGCACCCCTCATCGAACGTCTGATCGCGGACATCGACTATCTGTCGCTGTGGCGCGAAGAAGCCGACGAAGTCGATGTCGATCGAGCTGCGAACGTGCATGAACTGATTTCCGCAGCACGGCAATACGACGCAACAGGCACCCATGGTCCGACCGTCCCGGATGCAGCGACAGAAGAGTTTCAGCGCGACACAGCTCTTTCGCTTCAGGGATTTCTGGAACTGGCCACGCTGAGCAGTGAAGCGGACAGTGTCGACCCCGCAAAAGGCTCCGTCACGCTGATGACTCTGCACGCATCAAAGGGACTGGAGTTTCCCTGTGTGTACATCGTCGGCATCGAAAGCGGCCTGATCCCGCATGAACGCGCCATCCGGGAAGGAGATCCTGCCAGCTTCGAAGAAGAACGACGGCTGCTGTTCGTGGGTATTACGCGGGCCATGCACCAACTGGCCCTGACTCAGACATCCGAACGGACATTCCGCGGAATGCGGCGGACCACAATTTCCAGCCCCTTCATTGCTGAGCTGTACGGAGCGATTGAGCACGAGGCATCGATCGCCACACCGCCTCCGATCACGGAAGCGATGATCGATCAACGATTGGAACAGGCCCGCCGGCGCTTTGAGGCGGCGCAAAAGTCTGCGGACGGCCCGAAAATTATGACGGCGTCCGAACTGGCGGCGAAACAGGCTTTGATTTCGATCCCTGACGCCGTCGCGACGGACGACAGCCCGCTGTCGGCTGCATTTCGCGAAGGCATGACCGTACGTCATCCTCGTTACGGCCGCGGCATCATTACGGAACTGTCCACCGGCTCGCATCGGGCGACAGTCACCGTTCGATTCGAATCGGACGGCGAGATGCACACATTCGTGGCCGCCCGCTGCCCATTGCAGCCAATCGGACTGCAGTGAAGCGAACGAAGATTCACGTTCGAATGCCGACAGCCATCTGAGCACCAATCTGAGCCGCGTACTACTTCGACTGTCCGCATTCGACCCCAACGGCACGAGGGGACTGTCGCTTTTATCGTGGGGCCGGAATGTTCGCAGGGGACTCTGCAGG
>JANNGQ010000270.1:0-3124 GCA_031403975.1 Planctomycetota bacterium | reverse complement strand
CCCACACACCCCCCCCCCCCCCGCTTGCGCTCGCCCCCCGCTGGCGTGCGCGCGAATGCGGAGGTAGAACAGATTTGCGTTGTAGCCTTCAATTGTGTTCCCGCCGGGGCACGCCCGACGGAAAACCAGACTCTTGCAGTGCATCGCGTTCTTTGCCGCGATTCCGTTCACAAACATGCCGGAAATGACAAGCAGGATGGAGCCCGGCTCGCCGAGCCCCGTCTGGTTACCGTCGGACAGGAATATCCAGCCTGCGTTTCTCAATACGGAACCTGCAGATCATGTTCCAGCAGCGCTGCGGTCATCTCACCCATGAAGACAAGAACCAGGCCCGCAAACAGGACGCCCGTGGCGGACTGCGTATTTCGATAGCGCAGAATCCGCAGCACAGTCAGTGACATCAGCAAAGGAACAGCAATACCTCCGACCAGTCTGACGATCATCAAGAGCGCATGGACTGCGTCCTGCGAGGGCCAAGCGTCCAGCGAGGGCCAGCCAAAGCGTGCCAGTGACAAACCGCTGGCGACCAGACGGACAGTTCCGGCAATCGCCAGAGCTCGGGCGAACCATGTGAGTGGCTGAATCGACATCGTCGGTGTGGTCAGATACCAGTGTCCCAGCAGCATGCCGGTCAGGGCGGCTCCGAGAACCGACGCTGAAGCCAGATCTGACAGAGCCTGCTGCCATGCCGGAACCTGCGACGTCATTCGCAGGGAATGCCCCAGTAACGCCGCGAGACTCAGCCCGCCCAGCAGGAATATGGTGACTCTGCCGGGTCCGCGTCTTCCGAGCTTCCAGAACACATGTCCGGCATATGCCACGACTGCAGCCGCCAGTTGCATCATCCGGATGACTGACGTGACTTGCCCCGCCCGGTGCAATTCGTCGACGCTGTAAGGTCCGCTGCGGTAACCGGTCAGCGACGCGGGTTCCAGAGTCAGCACTGCCAGCACACTCAGTCCCAGAACCACCAGCATCTGAATTCGGAAGAATCCATCAGTCACGTCTTTGCGCGGCATCAGCAGCCACATCAACACTATGCCCGCAATGAGCTTCAGGACGAAGACTGCCACCATGTCCGCGTCTATTTCCCGTTGATCAGAGCCATCGCTTCCGCGCGGCTGCCGAGATTGTTCCGGAACAAGCCCCTCACAGCGCTGGTCACGGTCAGAGCTCCGGGTTTCTTGACTCCGCGGATCGTCATGCAGGTGTGCTCGGCCTCGATCACGACAACGACGCCCTTGGCATCGAGCTCGTTTTCGATCAGGTCCGCAATCATATGCGTCATGCGCTCCTGGACCTGCGGCCGGCGAGCGACTTCATCGACGACTCGGGCCAGTTTGCTCAGCCCGGTGACTTTGCCTCGCGGGGATATAACCGACGTGAGCCTTTCCCATGAATGGCAGCAGATGATGTTCGCACATGCTGTTGAACGTGATGTCCCGTACCAGCACCATTTCGTCGTACTGCTCCTCGAACACCTTCTTCAGATGCCGGCCCGGCTCAAGATGCAGTCCGCCGAAAATCTCTGCGTACATCCGGGCCACGCGGGCCGGAGTTTCCTGCAGTCCTTCCCGATCCGGGTCTTCACCGACGGCCATCAGAATCTCTCTGACAGCCGACTGAATACGGAGTTGGTCGACCTCCCGGGCTTCAGGAGGAAGTGCTCCTCCGGCAAGGATACTGTTCATATCAGTCATGAGTCAGAGGTTTCTCCGGGCGGAAGCCCACGTTGGTTTCGTGTGTCGCAGAAATCGCCCCGGAGCGCTCGCAGCCCGCAACGTCATTCCGCAGTCCGCGATTCTAGAGGTCCGCATCGATCCTTGCGAGCGGGGGGCTGATCCGGCGCAGGCAGGAAAAATCCGGCAACTGTCGCTATTCTCCCGCAGCCGGACAACGTCATTCCATGCCCGTTCAGGACTGTAGCCTTGGCTGAGAAGCGCGACTTCGATGAGTTCCTCGAAAAATTTCACCGGCATCATGAGGTGATGGTTGAGGAACTGCACAAAGTGATCATCGGTCAGGATGCTGTGATTGACCAGATTCTGGCCGCCGTTTTTACAGGCGGTCATTGCCTTCTGGTGGGAGTTCCGGGACTGGCGAAGACGCTCCTCGTGAGCACGATCGCAAAACTGCTCGACGTGAATTTCCGCCGCATTCAGTTCACGCCGGACCTGATGCCGTCAGACATCACTGGCACGAATGTTCTTGAAGAAACCGACACAGGGCGTCGGGAGTTCCGCTTTGTCGAGGGGCCGGTGTTCACGAGCATTCTGTTGGCGGATGAAATCAACCGCACCCCGCCGAAGACTCAGTCAGCGCTGTTGCAGGCGATGCAGGAGCGAGAGGTCACAGTCGGGCAGACAACCTACAAATTGCCGGAACCTTTCTTTGTGATCGCGACACAGAATCCGATCGAGCAGGAGGGCACGTATCCGCTTCCGGAGGCGCAGCTGGATCGTTTCATGTTCAATGTCATCGTCGATTACCCGACCCTCGACGAAGAGGAGAGAATTCTTGAGGCAACAACCACCGGAGAACGGGCGGAAGTCCGCAAGGTGCTTTCCGCCAAGTCAATCCTGTACCTGCAGAAACAGATCAGCCAGATCGTCGCCAGTCCGCTGATCATCAGTTATGTGACTCGGCTGGTCCGCGCCACGCGACCCAAAGACCCGGCGGCACCTGAGTTCATCCGACGGCTTGTCGACTGGGGAGCCGGCCCGCGGGCCGGTCAATATCTGATCGCCGGAGCCAAGGCTGTAGCGGCTATGGACGGTCGCCCCAATGTAACGATCACGGATGTCCGGAAAGTCGCGAACCCGGTTCTGCGGCATCGCATCTCGACGAATTTTCAGGCTCAGGCCGAAGGCTTCGATATCGACGAGATCGTGCGAAAACTCGTCGCAGAAGTACCAGAACCGAATATCCCGAAGTACGAAAAGTAGGATGGGCCCAGCTGGCCCGTCCTGCATTTGTCAACGCACCTTCGCGTCGAAAGTCAGTGTACCGCTGTCGTGGCCCTTGAGCGGATTGTCGAGCGTAAAGGTCAGGATTGCCCCAACATGTTCTCCATCGGCGTCTCGCAGAACGCGTTCAGCGTGAACATGACCTCGATGTTCGACGA
>JANNGQ010000269.1:0-5041 GCA_031403975.1 Planctomycetota bacterium | reverse complement strand
CTTCGATCTTCTTGCCGAGTTCCTGAACCCACCGGTGGTAGACGTAGGCTGTGACCGACACCGCCACAGCATCCGCCACGCCGGCCCGGTCCATCGCGTCCAGCTTTGTGAGGTCGCCGTCCGCAAGGCTGTACCGCTCGTAAAGATAGCCGAGCGTTTCGTTCACCGCTTGGAAAACGCGGAGTTGGCGGCGAAAGTTTTTGAACTTTCGCAAACGCTTCGCCAGCAATGGCTTACCGCCGATTACGACGCAAAGCGTCGAATCCTCGAAATCGTCTGTTTGAACTGCTCACTCGACGGCGCAACTCTAGTCGCTGAAATGAGAAAGCCCTTCGACGTTCTCGCCGTAGGGCTTCTTTCTGATAATAGTCGGGGTGACAGGATTTGTACCTGCGTCCTCTGCGTCCCGTACGCAGCGCTCTAGCCAAGCTGAGCCACACCCCGGATGAGCCTGAGTGCGGACCGGGTGGAACGCGGAGGCTCGTTCGATCGGATTGTAACGGGGGAAGTTGGCCGGTCAACGAGTGGCAGTGGCTGAACGCGACGTGGAAATGGTCCGTCGCTTGAGCCTGCATGTGCAATTCTCTGCGGCATTTTCGGATTCACGGCGGAATTGCCGACGGCGGGAAGTCGTCTGGTTTCAACGTCTGACGGGTCTGCGAAAACCTGAAGGGGCTGGCAAGCGGGAGTTCCGGAAAACGAACCGGACTCGACGCATCACGGCAAAGGTCAGAGATCAGGCGTGATAGGTTTGCGAAGTTCTGCTGCCGGCACGTCGGTCGGCCGCCTGCTGTGCGTCCGCTGACTTTCCGCCGGGATCTTCACTCCGTTGACGAGGAAATGAACCGATGAACAAGGCCAAGCCGTTTCTGCTCGGCACGGCACTGGGTGCGTCGGCGATCTTTGTCGCGCTGCAGTATCATGTCGTTCATTCGCACGACGGGTTTCAGATTGTCCCGCGGACACCGCAGCAGTCGATCGGACTGGCCTATGCCGACATCCGGACCTGGAGTGCTTCGCAGTGGACTGACCGCCCGGAACTGGCTCGTGCACTGATGGCGCACGGCGCGTCGGACCTGATCTCGGCATCGGTCACGAGTACTCTGGCAGAAACAGTGTCTGAGGAAAGTTCGACGCTGGAAGAACTTCGTTCGTTCCTGAACCGACCGGATCCAGGTAAACAGTCCGGGAGTGACTCTGACTTGCCGGAGACCGGAGCAACGCGTGATCCTGAAAAGCAGACTCCGGAGAACGATCTGTTCCGGATACCGTTTCCTCAGGATGCGAAGACTGCCCAACCGGCGGACCCATTCCGGGTGGTCCATGCTGCGAGTGATGTTGATGCCGGCAGTCGCGCGACTGGATCTCGTTTTTCAGCATCGGACGTCCTTGAGGGTTTGAACGTCGATCCGCCAGCGAAGCCGAAGAACGTCGAGACACCTGCAGCGAAGTCACCTGCCGCTGCCGCACGGACGGGAACCAGCAGTCGTTCAGTTGCCCGGCAGGCCCAGGAAATGGAAGACCGGATTTTCGGAAGAGAATCGAAAGCCAATGGAAAGCCGGCGGCAGAATCCACTCAGCATCCGGATCCGCCGGAGTCCATGTTTGAAGACGTCTCGACACAGCTCGAAAATCGTGCGCAGGAGGCGCTGAATCGGGCTCGACAAGTCGGGCCGGAAAAAACGCACGCAGCAACTGATGCAAAGTCCGGGTCGTCCGGTGACTTCATTCGGAACAAAGTGAATGAAGTGATTCCGGATGCTGTTAAATCTGTCCTGAGCGGAGCCGCCGCTGAACCGTCGTCGGCGGCTCCATCGTTGCTGAAGGACTTCGACCCGTTTCTGGAATGAGGCTACCTGCGTGATCCCGGCGCGACCGATTCGGCAATTTGCGGAAGTGTCTGGTCTCGCGGCGGAGCACGGGACTCCGTACGGCTAACAGTTGGAAATTGCGCAGGGCGCTACGATTGATCGGCGCCGGATGGTCCAACTTCAATCACCGTCGCGAGTTGCGGGCAAAGCGCTGCCGATTGCGCCTCACTGCCCGTATTCGCGTAGATTCTCGTCCGTTCGAGGTCACTTTGCTTTCCGAGATTTGTGCAGAAGTCCACTGAACCTCGAATGGACGCGAATTCCGACTCCTTTCGAAGCTCACCGCCAAGCCGAAAGTCAATAACTCCGGCTGGGTTGCGGGCGAAGCCCGCGCTGCGTCATCCTGGTGCCGAACCAGGGCAAGTTGCTTTCCAGGTCGGCTCCTATGCGATAGCCTTTCATCGGTGTGCGAGCATCGTCCGCAGATCTCGGCTGAGGAAGGGGTTTCTCGTGTCAGAAGTACTCGACAGTTTTCAGATCGAGTGGCATGGCAACACCGTTGTTGTGACGCCGGCCTCCAGTGTAGAGTCGCTGAACTGGGATCTGGTGGAACAGGCGGCCGATCTGGTGATGGAACCACTGGAGAAACAGGAAGCGCCAATGGTCGTGGTGGACCTCAGCCGCGTCGGTTACTTCGGTTCGGTGTTCCTCGCGCTGCTGCTGAGGTGTCACAAGTTCGTCAAGAAAAAAGGCGGTGAACTTGTGTTGTGCGGAGCCAGTGACATGGCTCTGGAATTACTTCGCATCACAGCACTCGACACGATCTGGGCGATTTACGACACTCGTGAAGAGGCCATGGCAGCGCTGCTCAGCTGAGACAAAGATCGTTCGAGAAATCCGTGGCGCAGGCTTCCAGCGTGCGCGTTTTTCGACGTCAGGCTGGAAGCCTGTCCCACTTTTCAGATCGGACCGTAAAATCTCGAACGATCCTGAGTCGTCGGAGGTTGCGGAGCCACCGGACAGCGCCATGAAGGATTCCGCATGTGGAGGAATATGCAGGAGCCCCTCATCCAACCTGCTGGCCACCTTCTCCACGCCTGCGTCTTTTCCAGCAATCGTTTCAGGCGAGCCGCCTGAGAGCTACAGTGTTCATTTCATTGCACGGAGGCATTTGTCTTGCAGAAACGCCACCCGCTGAAACACCCGAATGCGTCCGAAATGGACGTGATCGAGCATGTCTCGGAACTCAAACAGCACGCCGAGCTGATCGAGGAAATTAAGCAGACCGCCGACAAACTCGCCGAGGATCGTGCGACGCGGGGCGATTTGAAAATCCTCAGCCGTGCACTCCGCGAGCTGCGTTATGCATTTAAGGTCTTCGCACCGTATCGGAAGAACCGCAAGGTGACCGTATTCGGGTCCGCGCGGACAAAGCCGGACAATCCCTGCTGGCAATCGGCGGAAACCTTTGGCCGAAGGATGGCGGAAGAAGGCTGGATGGTCGTCACTGGTGCAGGTGGCGGGATCATGGAGGCGGCTCTGCGCGGTGCGGGACGCGAAATGTCCATGGGACTGAACATCATGCTGCCGTTCGAGCAGGAAGCCAATCCGGTCATCGCCGGCGACCCGAAACTCGTCAGTCTCAAATACTTCTTTACGCGTAAGCTGATGTTCGTGAAGGAAGTTCATGCGATCGTGACCTGCCCTGGCGGATTCGGAACTCTGGATGAAGCTTTTGAAACACTGACTCTGGTTCAGACAGGCAAGCGTGACCTGATGCCGCTGGTCATGCTGGATGAACCTGGCGGCACCTACTGGACGGCGTTTCTCAAATATATCCGCGACGAGCTGCTGGACAACGGTTTGATTTCGGCGAGTGATCTGTCACTGTTTAAGGTGACGGACAGTGCTGAGGACGCTGTCGACGAAGTCCTGGGGTTTTACAGTGTCTACAACAGCATGAGATTCCTTCGTGACAAGCTCATCCTGCGGCTGCACGTGGAACCGACGCCGCAACTGCTGACTCGGCTGAACGATGAGTTTGCCGACGTCTGTGCGAGTGGTAGAATTGAAAAAGCTGCAGTGCATCGGCTGGAGGCGGACGACGCACATCTGGTCGATCTTCCACGACTGAGTTTCGTCTTCAACAGGAAGGCCGTCGGACGACTGCGGCAGATGATCGATGTGATCAACTGCGAACTCGAAGGCTTTTGCGGGTGCGATTAACCATGAACCGACGCCAGGCACTTCGTATCTTCACCAGTGTGTCTGCTGGCGGCTCTGCGGTGGCGGTGCTTGCTTCGCTCGAATCGCATGCGGTTGAACTCCCGCTGCCCGACATCCTGCGGCGGGCCAGAGTCCTGGCGGAGTCGATTGTCGGGCAATTCGGAAACCGAGGATTTGCCGAAGGGACTGCACTTCAACGCAGCGCATGTGAAACCGCCGATCTCTGCAGGACGGCCCTGACTCGGCTCGACGGTGGTCGAGGTTCATCTCCCGCGTTCTGGCAATCGTGTGCAGATTCCGCCGCGAGATCGGTGGAGACACTGGAGAGTTGTCGCAGATCGAGAGCAATTCCCGTCAGCCCGGACGACGTGGCAGAATTCACGCAGCTTGCCTTAGTTCTTGACTCCGAAGCCAGGCGGCGTGCTTTCGCGGTGTGAGTGCGATTTATCGATGTCCTGCCGCTCCGTCGGCTGGAATTCGTTCGGGTCCTTGATGCAGCCCCATCAATCCCGGCCGACGAAGAGATCGTCCAGCTTTTGAGGTACTGATGTGTGGCGACTTACATCGTACGGCGAGGCGTTGGTTTTTAATTTGTCTTAGGCCCGGAGGGCTGGCACAACCTCAGCCGGTGGCGCAGCCACCGGAATTGTTCAGGAAGATCTCCAGGCCTGAAAGGCCGACACAAGCGTTCGCCAACGAATGGAACTTGCAAGAACGACGATGTGCCGGCCCTTCAGGCCTTCAGGAACCATGGAGTGACATACCGGGGCCTCGCGGCCCCGGCAGAGGATGTGTCAGCCCTCCGGGCCTGAAACGCAGTTTGTTTTCGCGCTCTGTCGGCGGCGAATGCCAGCCAGCGGAGCGACTGGTCAGCAGTTGACTTGCTGCTCCGGCGAAACACAGAGCGGATTTCACATGATTGTCTGCCGCTTCTGCCTGTTGCTTGCCATCCTGCCGTAAAAACCCGTCGAGAAACTGCTGGTAGTCGTCGACGTTGCGCGGGA
>JANNGQ010000268.1:0-10339 GCA_031403975.1 Planctomycetota bacterium | reverse complement strand
CATGATGTAAACCTAGTGCAAAAAACAGGTTATGGGAAATACGCGATGACTTGCCACCGCGGAAATCTGGCACTCCGGGTCGTGCAGTAAAGACGGTGCGGGAGCGAAGATTCTAACGTTAAGGGGACTTGAGCAAAGGATTTTCCGTCTTCAAGTTTTTGTCGATCCGTCGAAGCGTTGTACGGGCGGAATCTGATTCCTGCTTTCAAAGGCAGTTGGGCGTAAAGCACGCAGAGAACGCACAACAGGATGTTGCGTACACGCAGATGCCATCGGCTGATTTCTGAAACCGCTCGGAGGTAAACACGACTCAAACCTCGCTTTCGAAAGGACGTAAAAGCTGGACGATCTCTCCGCCGGCGGGGATTGTACTACTGTTGTCCCGCCGCTCCGTCGGCGGGGATTGTTCGTTCCGCGTTGATGAAGAACACGAATTCCCGCCGACGGAGCGGCCGGTCAACAGTAGGATGGGCGCAGTGCTTCACTGCTGCCAGTAGCTTCGGTCCAGCGTCCGAAAGTTGATTGCTTCGCTGAGATGGGTCGAGCTGATGTGTTCGCTTTCCTCAAGATCTGCAATCGTGCGGCTGATGCGGAGGATTTTGTCGTGGGCTCGAGCTGACAGTCCCATCTCTTCCATCGCGTGTTTCAGCAGATTTTCCGCATCCGGCTGCAGTGGACAGTGCTTTCGGATCTGGGGCGGCTTCATCTTGCCGTTGGCTCGCACCGAATCTTTGCCGAACCTGGCTGTCTGCCGCTTTCGAGCAGCGATGACAGCATCCCGCATCGTGGCGCTGGAGGTACCTTCCAGTTTGTCCGACAGCTCGCGAAAGGGCACTGGCGGAACTTCGATGTGAATATCAATCCGATCCAGGAGCGGCCCGCTGATTCGGCTGAGGTAGCGTTCAATCTGCATCGGAGTGCAGCTGCAACTGCGTTTTGGATCGCCGCGAAATCCGCAGGGACACGGATTCATGGCGGCCACGAGCATCACGTTGGCCGGAAACGTCACGCTGCCCATGGCACGCGAAATTGTGACCGTTTGGTCTTCCAGAGGCTGCCTCAGGACTTCCAGAGTCCGCCGGTTGAATTCCGGCAGTTCGTCCAGAAACAATACGCCGTTATGCGACAGACTGATTTCGCCGGGCTGCGGAATGCTGCCACCGCCGACCAGCCCGGCCTCACTGATCGTATGGTGAGGTGAGCGAAACGGACGACGCAGCAACAGCGGCTGGCCGGGTTCCAATCGCGCGACCGCGCTATAGATGCGAGTCGTCTCAAGACTTTCCTCGGGTTCCAGTTCTGGAAGAATTGTACAAAGTCGCTGAGACAGCAGCGTCTTGCCGGTTCCGGGAGATCCGATCATCAGAAGATGGTGACAGCCGGCCGCCGCCACCATCACGGCTCTCTTGGCCATCTCCTGGCCTTTGACGTCAATAAAATCGATGTCATAGTGGCCATAGTCCTTGCGGGCGTGTTCCCAGCTGAAAACGACCGGTTCCAGAGGCAACTGTCCGGTGAGAAACCCGACGGCTTCCGTGAGCGTTCCTACGGCAATCACATCGATGCCGTCCACAACCGCCGCCTCCTGTGCGTTGTTGATGGGCACGACGATATGAGTCTTCTCTGAAGCTCGAGCCTCGAGAGCCATCGAAAGGACACCTTTGACGGGTCTCAGACTGCCATCCAGCGCCAGTTCACCGACGTAGACTGCCCTTCGTCCCGGCTCCGCTTCAATCTGACCATCGGCGACGAGGATTCCCAGTGCGATGGGCAGATCCAGCGATGCAGCATCTTTCGGCAGATCGGCCGGCGACAGATTGATGACGACTCGATCATTCGGTCGCCCGTAGCCGCTGTTGACAAGTGCTCGTTCGATGCGGTGAATGCTCTCTTTCACAGCCGCTTCGGCCAGTCCCACAAGGATGGTTTTGGGCAGGCCACTCGGGGAAATATCCACCTCTGCTTCGACCGGTCTGGCTTCGATTCCCAACAGTGTGTACGTCGCGAGCCGCGAAAGCATGACGATTATTCTCAGGGTCGGATGACTCGATTGTGCTGCCCGCCAGTGTGACGCTGATCCGGCGACTGTGCAAATCACGACAATGGCCTGATTTCGTCACGACCGAACTCTCAGTTTGACATCTCCCTGACGGCCGTCCAGCATACTGTTGGCCCACAGCTCTGCCGACGGGGCCGCTGCGCATGCGCGGGATTACCTTCAAGGAAATACAGTGGCTTTCAAGGGGTAGCCGAACTCGTGAGACTTCGACCTGACCCGTATCTATCCGAATTCTCACAAATCCGGCTACAAGTGGCCTTCACGGCTTCACCGGTCGCTCAGCCGGCGGAGTCCCGGCGCGCCGGGAGACGACAGTAACAAATCCCAGCCGGCGGAGCGGCTGGACAACGGTAGAAGTCAGCCTCGGAACCCTGCTGAGTCTTGCATACATCAGAGTTGATTCAGATTCCTGAGAGTCCTGCATGCACCCCGAACGAGTCGGCCCTTATCTGATCGACCGCAAGATCGGCGCGGGCGGTATGGGAAACGTTTACCACGGCGTGCATGAGACGACCGGAATTGCCGCGGCTGTTAAAGTGCTGCCAGCCTCGCTGGCGCGAGAAGAGGGATTCGTGCAGCGGTTTTCCCGCGAGATCGATGCTCTGCAAAAACTGTCAAACCGCAACATCGTGCAGTTTTTTCAGGACGGCAGCACGGCTGACGGCACGATTTACTATGCGATGGAATTCGTCGACGGCAACACGTTGACGACAGAGATCACGGACCGCAAGCGACTGCCGTGGCCCGAGGTTATCGAATTGTCGCTGCAGATCGCAGCGGCTTTGAAAGCCGCTCATGATGCCGGGATCATTCATCGTGACCTGAAACCCAGCAATCTCATGCTGACTCGTGACCGAGTCATCAAACTCACGGATTTCGGTGTCGCCAGCCTCTTCGCGTCAACGCGGTTGACCCGCACCGGCGGCGTCGTGGGAACAGCCGAATACATGTCGCCGGAACAGGCACGGGGACAAAAGGCGACACGAAGAAGCGACCTGTACTCCCTTGGCACTGTGATGTACGCGATGCTGGCCGGGCGTCCCCCTTTCACCGGTCCGACGGCGAATGACATCCTGCAAAAACATCAGTTCGGACAGTTCGACAAGCCCAGCCGCTATGTGCCTGAGCTGCCTCGTCTGCTGGAAGAACTGATCTGTAAGCTCCTGGAGAAAGACCCGGCCAAACGTCTGCCCGATGCTCTGGTCGTGATGAGACAATTGGAGCAGATCCGGAATCGCCTGGAGTATACCGAGCAGAATCTCGAGTCGGATACGATTGAGCGATCGTCTCCCGGGGCCACCGTATTGATCGAAGATCAGTCGTCCGACGAGCGAATCCGCCATCCTGGTCCGGCGACGATTGTCCGGAACCTGATCCGGGACGATGTGACGTCTGCTCGGATCAAATCACCGGTCGCTAAATTCTTCGACAACATTTTTGTGCTGGCCACATTGCTGGCTCTGATCGTGATTTTCGGAATCTGGATGAATCAACGGTCGACACTCGACCCGCTGGACCAGTTCCGAATGGCGCGACAGATCATGGACAAAGAACCGGGGCCGGGCTGGCTGCGAGCCCGAGACGAGCTGCTGCAGCCTCTGATCGACACCAATGCGCTGCCAGCTTCCGAGCAAGAGATCCTCTCGTTGATACTGCAGGCCGATCAATACGACTTCTGTCGCACGCTGAAGGCCGATCCTGAGAGCAGCGACGATGTCGCGTCCGAACTGCAGCGCCTCGTACGCCGGACATTTGAGACTTACAGACAGGGTGACCCGGTCAAGGCACAGGAACAGTTGCAGGCTGTTCTGGCGATCGTCCGTCAGGATTCGCAAAACGAGTATCTGACCCGGTTTCTGGAAGGCACACAGGCGACATGGGCGAAGGACACTCTCACCACTGGCCGAACCATGCTGCTGACACGCCTGCTGGACGAGGCCCGCCGGCAGATTGCTCAGGGTTCCGACAATCCGCAGGTCCGTGAATCGCTGGAATCTGCTGTTCGACTGTATGATGAGGACGCGAGCGTTGCCGATCTTGTGTCACAGGCACGAGCAATTCTGAAACAGCTTCCTGAGACTGCGGCACAGTCTCCATAATCAAGGGCGAGCCTGCCCGATGAACATTTCTGTCCTGCTGCTGATCGGCATAATCGCTTCCGTCCAGACAACTGTGAGTGGCACCGATGCGGAAATCATTTTCATCCGCCGGGTCGCCCCGTTGCTTCGGGAGAAATGCGTCGCCTGTCATGGTGCCGCTGCAGACGACGGTGGCGCAGAGAAGACCGAAGGCGGACTGAAACTGACCACACTGGACGACGTCCGGAATGGTGGCGACAGCGGGCAGTCAGCGGTCGTGTCCGGCCTTCCGGAATCGAGTCCGATGTACCTTGCCGTGATGCGGACTCATGACACATGGTCGGCCATGCCGCCGAAGGAAGCAGATCAACTGACGGATCAGCAATCAGAATGGATCAGACGCTGGATTGAACTGGGTGCGGCGTGGCCGAATGCAGAACGCATCGCCGAGATTGAACAGGCGAACTCGGCGGCCTGGTCGGCCGAGGACGGTGTGACGGTCGCCACTTCCGGCGGTCTGTCATCGGACTGGACAAATCGCCGATACTTGCCGGACGGACTCTGGGCCTACCAGCCGGTGCCAGCCCTGAGCAGCTTTCCGCAATTCTCGGGAGATGTTCATCCCGTCGACAGGTTTATCGCTTCGCGCATCCCGGCGGGGCTGTCGGTGGCACCCGCCGTTGATCGGATTACACTCATCCGCCGGGCGACGTTTGACCTTACGGGACTGCCACCTGCTCCCGAAGACGTCCGGCGTTTCGCGGAAGATCCTCAATCCGATGCGAACGCATTCGCGGTGGTCGTCAACCGCCTGCTGGAGTCGCCGCATTATGGCGAACGAATGGCTCAGCACTGGCTGGATGTTGTGCGTTACGCCGACAGCGCTGGCTTTGCGAATGATTATGAACGCGGCAATGCCTGGCGATACCGCGACTATGTTGTGCGTTCGTTCAACAGTGACAAGGCCTACGATCAATTCATCCATGAGCAGATCGCCGGGGATGAAATTCACCCGCAGAATCCTGAGTTGCTGATCGCGACTGGATTCCTCCGCATGGGACCGTGGGAACTGACAGGGATGGAAGTCGCCCGAATTGCACGGCAACGATTTCTGGACGACGTAACCAACAGCGTCGGTGAGACCTTCCTCGCTCACTCACTGCAATGCGCGCGGTGTCATGATCACAAATTCGATCCCGTTCCGACCCGCGACTACTACTCAATCCAGGCCGTCTTCGCGACGACGCAGCTGGCGGAACGTGAAGCCTCATTTCTGCCTGCGGAGAACCTCGCGGGATTCGAAGAGAAGAAGTATCTTGACCAGCGGCGAGCGGACTACCTCGGCACTCTCGGTCAGCTCGATCAGCAGCTTCTGACTGCCGCTGACGCCTGGTTCGTCGCGCATCGGATTGATCCTGCAACATGGTCGGCGGCGGTAGAACAGGCGCGCGGTCGGGCCGGGAAGAACAAGCGTCAGGAAGCCGGAAACGTGTACAGCGGCGCACGCGGCATTCTGCTGAACAGGGGCGTTGCGGAGAACCAGTTTCCTCCGAAACTCTATGGGTTCACTCCCGCAGATTATGGCAACGAGCGAGTCGCCCGCAAAGGACTGGAACGACTGCGCTGGGAACTGGATCGATATGAACCGATCGCGTTATCGGTCTACAGCGGCCGGACCCCGGATCTGCACAACGTGTCCGCGCCAATGCGGATTCCGGCGACTCCAATGAAGGACGGTGAACTCGAAGACTCCTGTATCCGCACCGGCGGTGACCCTTTTGCTTCCGGAGAAAAGGTTGCACCGGGAATTCTCACCGTAATTGCCGGCGGGACTCCGTCGCGGTTTGGTGATGAGATTGAGGGTCGCCGCAGAGCATTCGCCGAATGGGTGGCGGACGCCGCCAATCCCCTGACCACACGCGCAATCGTGAACCGTGTCTGGCTTTGGCATTTCGGTCAGGCCATCGCGGGCAATCCCAACAATTTCGGTTCGACGGGAAAACGACCGACTCATCCAGAACTTCTCGACTGGCTGGCGGCGACATTCATCAGACAGGGCTGGTCTGTCAAATCGCTGCATCGCACGATCATGATGTCTGACGCCTACCGCCGCAGCTGCGAGCATCCCGATCGCGGGCTGTTGATGCAGCTTGATCCGGACCAAATCAGCCTGGCCGCATTTATGCCTCGCCGACTGGCCGGTGAGGAACTCCGGGATGCGATGCTGGCGGCGTCCGGTGAACTGAATCCCGCGATCGGAGGGATTCCGAACCGACCGGAGATCAATCCTGAAGCCGCATTGCAGCCGCGTCAGGTGATGGGCACCTTCGCTGCGGCATGGACGCCGAACCCGCTTCCCGCACAACGGCACCGGCGATCCCTGTATGCACTGAAGCTGCGTGGCCTGCGTGATCCGTTTCTGGAGGTTTTCAACGAACCGGCACCGGACTTTTCCTGTGAACGCCGGGAATCCTCGACGGTGACTCCTCAGGTCTTCAGCCTTTTCAACAGCCAATCCAGTTATGACCGCGCACTCGCTCTGGCCAACCGTGCGCTGCGCGAATCAGGCTCGGATTCTGAGACAATCAATCGATGTTTCGAGCTGACGCTTAGCCGGCGACCGTCTGCTGAGGAGTCAGCATCCTGTCTGGACCACTGGGTGAATGCCGAAGCGCGGGCCGGCCTTTTGCCATCAGACATTGAGCAGCCTCTCCTGGAGATTCAGCGCGTGGCCGTTGAAGAGAACACTGGTGAGAGGTTCACATTCAGCGAACGGCTGTATTCCAATGCCGACTTCATTGCCGACTTGAAGCCGCGGGATGTGTCGCCGCACTGCAGAGCCCTCGCAGACGTGTGTCTCGTATTGTTGAATTCGAACGAGTTCGTCTACATCTACTGAAGAAGCTGTTTGATGGATCCCATGTTTCGTCGTGACTTTATCGGCAGCCTTGGTGCCAGTCTGGGCAGTGTGGCATTGACCGCGCTGTTGACGGACGAGGCCGCTGCCCGGGAAGACATCGACCCGTTCGCGATCAAACCCGGGCACTTTCCGGAGGCGAGGGCAAACAGCTGCATCTTCCTGATGATGGAAGGCGGACCGTCGCACATTGATACGTTTGATCCGAAGCCGGATCTCGCCAGGCTGCATCTGAAAGAATTCGTCCGCGAAGGTCGGCAGAAGTCGGCGATGGAAAGCGGAACGAGGTACTACGTTCAGAGCCCATTCAGATTCCGCAAAGCCGGACAGTCCGGCGCCGAAATGGCGGAGAACTGGGAATACCTCGCCTCTGTCGCTGACGACATCTGCTTTTTCCGAGGTTGTCAGGTCGACAGCGTGAATCATCCGACGGCCATGTATCAGATGAACTGCGGAAATCGCTTCGGCGGCGATCCAGGACTGGGTGCCTGGACGACCTACGGGCTGGGTTCCGCCAGTCGGAATCTGCCCGGCTTCATCGTGCTGCCCGAAGTCAGCTATCCGCAGGGCGGCCCGGCCAACTGGAGCAGTGGGTTTCTGCCGGCTCAGTTTCAGGGGACTCCGCTGCGAACGCAGGGATCTCCGATCCTGGATCTCAGACCGCCGGAGGGAGTGAGTGCCGATCGACAGCGTAACAACCTGGACCTGATCGCATCGCTGAATGCATCACATCTGCAACGGCATCCGTGGCATGATGAACTCACCGCGAGGATGAAAAGCTACGAGCTGGCGTTTCGCATGCAGGTGCAGGTACCGGAAGTGCTTGATCTGTCCGGCGAGAGCGAGACGACGAGGCAACGGTACGGTATTGGCACAGCCTCAACCGACTCGTTCGGCCGCAAATGCCTGCTCGCACGGAAACTTGTCGAAAAGGGAGTCCGTTTTATCCAGCTTTACAACGGTTCCTGGGACAGCCACGACTACATCGAGCGGGCTCATGGCAATCTCGTTCGGGGCGTTGATCAGCCAGTCGCTGCCCTGATTGCCGACTTGAAGCAGCGGGGTCTGCTGGAGACGACTCTCATTGTCTGGTGCGGCGAATTCGGTCGCACACCGGACAACGGAGTCCGCGGCGGCACGGCGTATGGACGCGATCACAATCCCAACGCCATGACCATCTGGCTCGCCGGCGGGGGCGTCAACGCGGGTCACACGATCGGGGCCACCGATGAGCTCGGCATGACGGCTGTTGAGGGAGTCGCGCATGTCCGCGACTTCCACGTCACTTTGCTGCGGCTATTGGGACTCGATGACAACAAGCTGACGTACTACCACGCCGGCCGCTTCAAGCAGCTCAGCCAGTTCGGAGGCAAAGTGCTTGAGGACTTGATCGGCTGACGCCGACGATCGTCTGAATCGTGCCGAATCCTTGCCTGAATGGTGAACGTCAACAGCCGCAAAATCCGCCGATCGAAAAACTTCCCTCTATTCCTCGACGCAATACAGCTTCGTCCAGCTCCTCAGAAACAGTTGTTGGCCAATCGCGATCGGCGAGGCATCGAAGTCGTCGTTGATGGAATTCGTGGCAACGATTTCTGTGGCGTCGTCGTCGCGGACGATGGCGGTCGTGCCGTGGCGACCGAGAAAGTAGACGTGTCCGTTCGCTGCCAGCGGTGAGGCGTAAAGTTCGCCGACGCCACTCAAACGCTTGCGTTCGGCGATTGGTTTGCCTGTGCGAACATCAAGGCAACTCATGACATCACTGTTGCTGCCGGTGAAGTACAATCGATGCCCGCTGAGTGTTGGCGAAGGAACGTACGGAGTTCCCTGATCGTGCTTCCAAAGCAATGACGGGGAACCTGTCACGTCGCCGGTGGATGCGAGTGGAATGGCAACCGATGCTGCACCTTTGAAGCCGCTCATACAGACGACGAAGTCTTCAAATCTTACAGGGGACGGAATTGCGTTGACCGTCTGACCTCCGCATTCCCAGACGACGTCTCCCGTTTCGACGTCATACGCTCGTGCTCGTGCGGTGGCGTTGACGATGGCCAGCGTTCGGCCGCCGAATTCGGTAATCAATGGAGTATTCCACGACGTTGCTTCATCCGGCCGCTCTTTTCGCCAGCGTTCTTCGCCGGTCTTCGCATCCAGAGCGGTGATAAACGAGCCCTTTTCCTGGTCCCAATTGACGATCAGGAGATCTCCGGTAACCGCAGGTGTCACGGCTTCGCCCCAGCCGAATCGAGTGGTCATGTCGCCCAGATCCTTCTGCCACAGCAGTTCGCCTTCCATCGAGTAACAGAAGATTCCGCGAGAGCCAAACGACGCAAAGAGCCGTTCGCCGTCCGTTGTCGGCGATGCGGCCGCATAAGTGTGAGTCTGATGCTTACCTTCGTGCGGCACTTGTTCGACCGCCAGCTTTTGCCAGCGCGTCGCTCCAGTCTTGCGGTCGATACAAGTGACAACAAAACGATGATAGTTTTCCGGTGGACTGGTCTTGGACTGTGCGTCGGCGACTGGCCGAGTCTCAGCTTTGCGATCAGTGGATTCGGCAGACAAAACGAAAATCTGATCTCCCCAGACAGCCGGAGTCGACGAGCCTTCTCCAGGCAGTTCGGCGACCCAGCGGATGTTGGTCTTGTCGTCCCATTTCAAGGGAGGTTTTGCTTCATCCGCGGCTTCGCCCGTTCCGAACGGACCGCGCCACTGATGCCAGTGGGATTCAACGGAGTTCGGAGGCTTGCCGATCGGCGCTGGATCGGAGGCCGGACAGTTCGTTACTGCGAGGGCCAGGATTGTCGCAGCCACAGCCACGAGGGACAGACTTCCGGGGAACATAAATGACTCCATCGATAAAGCTGAAACACGCGTTCGGTGATCGTATGCCACTCTTCTGTGCATCTCCAGTGAGGAGACGTGCCATGGCATTGACGGGTGTGGTCACAGGTTTCGTGATGTACCGAACGCCTTCGTTCTGGGGAATGCCTTCAGCGAAGTTCGCCTATCCCAAATTCGCCCCCAACGGCCCCGTGCCGTTGGTGAAGAAGATGGAGAGCTGAAAACGCAAATAGAACACCTGCCCATTTTTTTCTGCATTCCCGCCGAAGGCGGGAATGCAGAAAGAATGGGTGGGGTTGCGGGGCTAGTGTGGCGCCAACTTTGAATTTTTGGGTAGAGATGTTTGGGTCGCTTCGTCGGGGATCCGGCGATCCAGACATTGTCACGTCAAAACATTCAAAAGAGGAATCGCCCGAATCAATGAACCCCAAATACAAAAATGGC
>JANNGQ010000267.1:0-4476 GCA_031403975.1 Planctomycetota bacterium | reverse complement strand
ATCTCGAGGCACAAGTGAATCCGTAGCTCCGGTGTCGACAAGAAACAGTGCCTGCCATGCTTTATCCGGTGCGGCGGGGTTGCGGATCGTGACTGTCACATACGTCGCGCCCATCAGGGAAGTTCTCCGCTGTAGAAATCGCCTCAGTGAACAACTCTTTCGGCGGCATTATCCGCGAACGATGGTTCAAAGCAATCGGACATTTTTCTCAGACAGGGAGTTGAAGGCAGGCTGGAAGCCTGCCCCACGAAAGCGCAACTCCTCACGAAACGCCCAGCATCCCCGTTCGCTGATCCAGTCCCAGCATCAGGTTCATGTTCTGGACAGCCACACCACTGGCACCTTTGATGAGGTTGTCGATGGCGGCGAAGACGACCAGCTGATTGCGGTTCATGCGGATGCTGATGTCGCAGAAATTGGTGTGAGCCACATCTTTGGTGGTCGGGATATGGTCGACGATCCGCATGAACGGCTGGCCGGCGTAGAATTTCCGAAAGACCTGCAGCAGCTCACCAGCGGACATCCGATTCTTCAGTCGGGGATAAATCGAGCAGAAGATACCTCGGTCCATCGGCATCAGATGCGGATTGAACGCGACCTGGACCGGAGTTCGTGCGAGGCCCGTCAGAATTTGTTCGATCTCGGGCGTGTGACGGTGTGTACCGATGCTGTAGGCTGTCACGGATTCGTTGCATTCGGAAAACAGGTTGGACAGTTTCGGAGTCCGACCGGCTCCGCTGATTCCGCTCTTGGCGTCGATGATGATCTCCTGCGGTTCGACCAGGCCTTCAGCCAGCAGCGGAGCCAGTGCCAGAATCGATGTGCTGGTGTAGCAGCCGGGATTGGCGATCAGCTCGGCGTTTCTGATTCGCTCCGCCGGGCAGATCTCGGGCAGCCCGTAAACCGCAGTACTGAGCCGAGTGGGATCCGTGTGAACATGACCGTACCAGTGTTCGTAAACTCCGGGGTCCCTCAGTCGGTAATCGGCGCTCAGGTCGATGACCCGGCAGCCGGCGTCCAGAAGCTGCGGGACAGCTTCCATGCTGGCCGTGTGCGGCAGACAGCAGAATGCGATTTCACACCGCTGACCAACTTGTTCTGCGCTAAGATTTTCGCAGCGAACATCCAGCAGCCCGGTCAGCGAAGGGTGAATGCCGGCGATTGATGGTTTGCCGTCCTGTCGCGTCGTGAGCGCAGTGACTTCGGCCTGCGGATGGCGAATCAGGATCTTCAGAAGTTCCAGAGCTGTGTAGCCGGTTGCTCCGAGAATCGCGACTCGTGCCATGATTGAAGTTCGCCGGATTGAATAGTGAGGAGCGAGGAACGTGGATTCAGTGAATGAAACTGCATGAGCGGGGGAGTATAGAAGCGAGACACGGCGGCTCAACCGGCGGTTCCCAATCGTGGGGCGTTTTCCGCAGAATCGCAGCGTCCGGGAAAACCGTCGCTCGCTTTGCAAATCGCGAACGCTGCGTCATCATGTTCGTCCGAGTCGGAATGTGGTGCCATCGGTCAGAAACCGGCATCGAACGACCGACTGTCCGGGACTTCTGAAGTCGCGAAATGTCGGCGGCACGTTTCCAACACACTGTTTCAGGATCTGGCTCTCACCCTATGACCAACGTCACAAAACTCGCATCGGAAGCACTGACGGCCGGCAACGGAATTCTTCGACTGGCTCCGACCTGGGTGCCTCGTTCTTTCCTTCAGCCGGGGCGCCGTCTGAAGCTGCATCCGGACGACTATTACGCTCTGGGAATGCATCGCGGTGGGATCGATGAACGCTGGTTCGGATCGACGACTGAAGCCGCCAATGACAACCGCAATCACGACGAAGGTCTGTCGTACTGCGTGCACGATGGTCAGCGGTTTTTGCTGCGGGACGTCGTTGCGGAACTGAAGCAGGAGATCATCGGCGACCACATCTGGAATACGTTTAAGAAGTGGCCCGTCTATTCAAAGTTCTTCGACAACATGGGCCCGATTCCGCACCATATGCACCAGAATCAGCAACA
Source organism: Planctomycetota bacterium (assembly GCA_031403975.1). GTDB lineage: Bacteria > Planctomycetota > Planctomycetia > Planctomycetales > Planctomycetaceae > SXXK01. The sequence continues at coordinate 2,461 of JANNGQ010000267.1, read as the reverse complement.
GGCGGCGCTGGTCGGTCAGGAAGGAAAGCCGGAGAGTTATTACTTCCCGCCGCAGATGAATGCGATCGGAAACAACTTTCCGTACACGTTTATGGGACTCGAACCGGGCACGACGAAACAGGATGTCGTGGACTGCCTGGATCGCTGGAACAAGGGTGAGAACGGGCTGATCGATCTGTCGAAGGCGTATCGGCTCAAACCCGGAACCGGCTGGCTGATTCCGCCCTGCGTGCTGCATGCTCCGGGATCGATGGTCACCTACGAACCACAATGGGGCAGTGACGTGTTCGCGATGTATCAGAATCTTGTCGAAGGCCGCGAAGTCCCCCGGGCACTGCTGACCAAGGACTTCCCGAAAGAGTACCATGACGACAACGTCTACATCACCGACGCGCTGGACTGGGACAAGAACGTCGATCCGGACTTCAAGGACAACAATTACCTTGAGCCGATCGTCAGTGAACAGGGCACCGGCTGGGTCGACAACTGGATCGTCTACGGCAAAGTCAACGGTAAGCAGTTGTTCACGGCGAAAGAACTCACTCTGCAGCCGGGAGCAAAGTGCAAGGTCAAAGATGGCGGCGCTTACGGCCTGATCACGGTTCAGGGCTATGGTCGAATCGCCAGGCTGACTCTGCAGTCACCCAGCATGATCCGCTTCGGTGCAATGACTGAAGATGAAGTCTTCGTCACTGCGAAGGCGGCTGCCGACGGCGTCGAATTTGAGAATACCGGAACGGAACCGCTTGTCACGCTGCGGTACTTCGGGCCCGACGCCCAGCCAAAGGCTCCGAACGTCGGAGATCACAAGAAGAGCAAGTGACCAATGACCGACAGGCAATCGGAAAGAACGGCTTGGATTTTCCGTGATTTACTGTTGGCCCGCCGCTCCGTCGGCGGGGTTTTTTGTTCATTTCGGGCAACTCACCATGCGTCGTCACATGCTCACGAACCCCAGCCGACGGAGCGGCTGGACAACAGTAATCAGGATTCATTTCGCTGACCACCCCTCTGCTCCTCCAGGAACGACTCGATGTCTCAAACCGCACTCAAACTTCACAACGCCATGTGGCCTGGACTTGTCGGTAAAGGTGACGGCGAAGGCCAGGAACCTCCGATCAGCCTGGAACGGATGCTGCAACTGACCGCGGCGGCAAACGTCCGCGGTCAGAAGTTTGACGGCATCGATTACTTTCTGTTTCTGCCGCACACGAATCCGGAAGCCAGTGATTCCGAACTGCTGAAGATCGCCGATCAGATCGCGAGCTACGGCTTCAGCGTCGGCTCACTGGTGGCACCGGTCTGGCCGGGAACAGTCGGTGATTCGGCAATGGGTGATGATGCCGCCCGCGAAAAATTCATCAGCGCCGTAAGAATGGCGTGCCGGATCGCAGGGGTGTTTGAAAAACACGGCGTGCGAAAGTACGGAGTCATCCGTATCGACTCTGCGGAATTCGGTGTCGGCAAGTGGCGTGAGAACCCGAAGGTCAGCACTTCGAAGATCGCAGGGACGTTTCGTGAGGCCGCAAAGATTGCTGCTGACAATGGTCAGCGGCTCGCTGCCGAAGGAGAAATCTGCTGGGCCGGAATGCACAGCTGGAAAGACATGCTGAATCTGCTTGAAGAAGTGGGACTGCCGGAGACGGTGGGATTCCAGGCCGATCTGGCCCATACCTATCTGTACCTTCTCGGCTACAACGCACCGGAATGCGCGCTCGTCAAGGAAGGCCATTCGGACGCGGAATTCTACGCCGCCTACAAGACCATGACCGACAAACTGCGACCGTGGACGATCGACTTTCATGTGGCTCAGAACGACGGTCAGGTTCACGGTGCCGGAGCCCACGACAAGACCGGCAAGCACTGCCCGGCCGATGATCCCGACGGCAAGCTGGACATCGTCAAGTGCGCCGGTTACTGGCTGCAGGGAGCCTCCGAACGCGGCATCAAACATATCTGCTGGGACGGTTGCATGTTCCCGAATGCGATGCTGGAAACGGCGGCAACATGGAATACGATTCTGGAAACGATGATCAGGGTTCGCGATGCGAACTGAGTGGTGAGAAAACAGCCGCAGCGTTCTGGCACGAATCACGAGACTGCGACGTCGCATATTCTGAGGAAGACAATCATGGCAATCGACCTTGCTGAACTGAGAAGTCTGCCACCGGACAGGAAACTACAGATCATCACTCTGCTGTGGGACGATCTGCACGAATCCGGTCTTCCAGAGTTGTCAGAGGCGGAATGGGAAGAGATCGAACGGCGAGACCGCTACATGACAGAACATCCGGAGGAATCACTGACAACAGAACACATGTGGGCTCGTGTTGACGAACTGCTGAAATGAAACCGCTTCGGTTCAACAAAGAGTTTTCCGACGACCTCGCTGCTGCTATTGAATGGTATGCGGCGATTTCACCGAAAGTTTGCAATGATCTTCGACAGGCGATTGCACAGG
>JANNGQ010000266.1:0-13828 GCA_031403975.1 Planctomycetota bacterium | reverse complement strand
GTCCCTCAGGAACAGCTCAACCGCCGTCGCATGATCAAAAGCGCTCGTGGTCTTGACGGTCCTGACCCTGATCGCCGCCGCATGCTATGCCGGCTGGCGCGTGTTCTCAGGCTGATGCGCGCATTTTGAAGTTGCCGAGTCGTGAGACTTCGGAATCAGCGGGTCACGCACGAATTCGCACGAATCCGGCTACGAGGAATCCTTCACGGCAAACCGACGTTCGGGTTCAGCACAGCCCGTGCAGTGGTCCGCCAGGCGCGGCGAGCTTGTCAACCCGGCGACTGACGGCGGGGTCGGTTTCGAGCGACGGAGCCATGTGAGGCTTCATGCGGGCGTCAATCACCAGCGGGCCTCGACAGCCCCAGTGCTTCGATTCCACAAAGGCATCGACGCCGTACACATCGGCAGCAGGATTGCTGCGCGTAAACGTAACCCACAGAAAATTCCGCAACGACTCCGCGCAGAAGCGTGAATCATCGACAAGCACAATCAGCGGCCAGCCTGCGGTCAACTTCGACGGTAACTTCTGCACCTCGTCACAGAACCGGGCGGCCGCCGGATCTGTCGCATGAGCCCCGGCAGTCCACTGCGGGGCTTTCACGGCGAGCACACCCGGTCGACAGACGCACGGATCAGTGAAACCGTCCGGCAAAAGGAAATCAGCGCCAATCAACGTGGCCAGTTCTCGTTTCGGCTGACCAGCGGCGGCGATCACCAGCTTCGATCCGGCATTCAGTCCCGTGCCAGAGTAGTCCAGTGTATCGATGGTCGTGCGAGTCTGAAAATGCAGATCGCGAGTCCAGTCAACTCGTTGCAGGAGATGCTGCAGGAACTTTCCGATGTCCTGAATGTTCAGACTTCGGTCGTCTTCCTTCGCCATGATCAGCAGGTACTTGGCGAGGGACAGTTGCCCCTGACCGAGAATCGCATTGGCGTTCGTCAGCAGTTCCTGAGGCTGCCGATCGGCCGCATACGGAACATATCGTTCACTGCCGATTGCGAGGAGCAACGGATGAACACCGGCAGCGTCCACCGCATGAACAGCGTGTACTCCGGGGAGCACTGCCGGAATCGCCGGTCCGGTCATTTCGTGGATCAAGGCTCCGAAGATCGTGTCTTCCTGAGGAGGACGACCCACGACGGTGAACGGCCAGACGGCATCACGACGGTGCGTCACGCGTTCCACATTCACAACCGGAAAATCATGTGTGAGACTGTAGTACCCGAGGTGATCTCCAAACGGCCCCTCGGGCAGTTGCCGGTCCGGATCAATCGTTCCGCTGATGCAGAAATCCGCTTCGCCACAGATCATCGGGCCAGTGCCATTGCGGATCATGCGGATCGCATGCCGGGACAAAGCTCCGGCAAAGGCCACTTCCGGAATCCCGTCCGGCAAAGGCATCACGGCCGCCACGGCCAGTGAGGGAGGGCCGCCCACGAGAATGTTAACTCGCAGCGGCTGTCCCTTCGCAATCGCCGCCGCGTGATGAAAGCCGATGCTCCGATGAATCTGATAATGCAGCCCGACTTCCCTGTCCGGCTGGTACTGATTGCCGCTGATTTGAACCCGGTACATGCCGAGATTCGAATGGACATATCCGGGCCGGTCAGGATGTTCGGTGTAGACCTGCGGCAGAGTAATGAACGCTCCGCCGTCGTTCGGCCAGCACTTGAGCTGCGGCAGTTGGCCGATCGTTGTCTGAAAGTCCATCACCGGACCAGACCGCCGCACGGCACATCGCATTGAGATCAGTGTCCGCAATGCAGACGGAATTCGTGTCAGATTCTTCAGCAGGAACATCGGATCCTGCTTAAGTCTGACGAGTGTTTCCACTCCCCGCAGAGCATCCCGGAAGATGAACTTTGCCCGGTCGAGTGTTCCGAACAGGTTGCTGACCATCGGAAACTGACAGCCCGTCACGTTTTCAAACAGAATTGCCGGTCCGCCGCGTTCACAGACCCTGCGATGGATCTCCGCAGCCTCCAGGTCCGCGCTGATCTCGGCCTTCAACCGCACCAGCATGCCGTGCCGTTCCAGGTCGCGAAGACACTCCTGCAGATTCCGATAGCCCATTGGATGCCATGAATTCGGTGATCATCGGACCAAGTTTACCGGCTGTGAAAGGTCAGCATTTCCTGCGAACGCCGCAGTCGCCTTGATCGTACCGGGCGCGGTGACATACGCCAACTGCGATAGCCCAGGACTTTCGGATACCGGCGGGGCGTGGAATTACGCCGCAGTAGGCGGGGCGTGAGCGGCTGCGGATGGAACGCGAGATTTTAAAAAAGGCGACGGCCTTTTTCGTAAGGGAGTCGAGACGAAATACAAGTTCATCGAGGAGCATCGAACTGTCTGGCCGATTGCAGCGCAGTGCGACGTGCTGGAAGGATCCCGGAGTGGTTTTTACGCTTGGGGACAGCGTCCGCCCTGTGCCCGAGCGCAGCGTCGTGAAGACCTGACCGAACGCATTCAGGCGATCCATGAGCCCCGCGGCACCAGTCGGTAAGAAATCGTTCGGCGGTGGCTTGCTGTCAGAGCTGGCCCTGGTCTTCCTTGAGGTAACAGGCCGTCGCCAGCGAGTGATTGAGAGCCAGAGCCTCCCGCAGCCGAATCCGCTCGTCCTTCGATTCATCAAGGTGATCTGAATGCTTCAGCAGAAGCCAGCGACGTCCCTTGAGAACCATTCCGTCCATACCTTCTGCTTCGGGTCAGGGAGAAACGGCTCACTGAGTCAAAGCTGACCCTCTTTTTCGTCTTAGTTTCCTCACGAGAATTCTTAGCGAAACACTCATCGAGACTTCATCTGATTTTAACACGGACGAGATCTAACCCGGCCTCCATTCCGCCTGGCTGCCGACGTCTTCGTGCCACAGTGTGATCATGTCGGCCCTCACTGTTGTTTTCAAACATCGGAAAGTTTCCCCGTGCCTCAACGTACCGTCGCTCGCAAGCTCCTCTCTCTTTTTGGTAGGTGTTCTACTGGTCGTTACGCCAAAAAGAGTCGCCGGATGCAACACATCACCGGTCCAATAATCCTGGAATCGCTCGAGTTCCGCATGATGCTGTCAGCGACCGTTTTCATCTCCGAGGTGCATCCCATTGGCAGCAGCAGCGGCTATGCCGCCGATTGGTTTGAGTTGACGAATACCGGCAACACTTCTTTGGACATTACTGGCTGGAAGATGGACGACGGCTCCAACCTCTTCGCCAATTCGGTCGCGCTCCGCGGCTTGACGAACATCCCCGCAGGGAAATCGGCGGTCTTCTTCGAGGGCAATGCGACTGGCACCACCGACGCGACGATCATCGCCAACTTCTCGACGGCCTGGTTTGGAAGTGCGACTCCGCCCGCCGGCGTCCTCGTGGGGGCCTACGGTGGGACGAGCGTGGGACTTAGCTCCTCGGGCGATGCTGTGAATCTCTATGATTCCGCTGGTCTCCTGCAAGCAAACGTCACCTTCGGTGTGGCCACAACTGGCACGACTTTTGACAACACGGCGGGCCTGAACAACGCCGCCATCTCGACCTTGAGCAGTGCCGGGGTCAACGGTGCATTCCTCGCGTCCAACGGCGAGACCGGCTCTCCAGGCAGAAGAGGAATCACGGTGGACCTTTCCACCTACGTCCGGATTGGCCGATACGATCTGCCCGAACCGACGCGGACGATTCCGCCAGCCGACAATCTGTTGGCCCAGGAAGCTTCAGGAGTAACCTACAACTGGGACACAGACTCGCTGTTCATCGTCGGTGACGGCGGTAAATCGGTCACTCAAGTATCGAAGACCGGGGCCTTGATCGACACGATGACGCTGGCCCTCGGCAGCAGTCCTCAAGGTACCGACTTCTATGATCCGGAAGGTGTGACCTACGTCGGCGGCGGCCAGTTCGTCATGTCCGAAGAGCGTGATCGTCAACTTGTCCTGTTCACCTACGCGGCCGGCACCACGCTTTCCCGAAGCGGTGCGCAGACAGTGAAACTTGGCACGTTCGTCGATAACACCGGCATCGAAGGCCTCTCCTACGATCCGCAGACGGGCGGGTACATTTGCGTCAAAGAAATCTCGCCTCAAGGCATTTTCCAGACGGGCGTCGATTTCCCGGCAGGCACCGCAACCAATGGTTCGCCCACCACCGTGAACTCGATCGACCTGTTCGATCCGGCATTAGCCGCCCTTGCGGACTTCGCTGACGTGTTCGCTTTATCGAATCTGCCGACCGTGAACGGAGCCGAATCCGGTCGCCTGCTGGTGCTGAGCCAGGCCTCGGCCAGGATCGTCAACGTCGACCGCTCCGGGAACATTTCCAGTTCGTTGCAGATTGTCGCCGATTCAGGCAGCCCGCTCTCCGCTGCCGACCAGCAGCATGAAGGTCTCACGATGGACCGCGATGGCATTCTCTATGTCGTCAACGAGAATGGCGGCGGCGACATCGATCATCCGCAGCTTTGGGTTTACGCGCCGTCCACCGTTTCGAATCAAGCCCCAACCGCGGTCGCGCTGGACAATGCGATCACTGCGATCGTGGAGAACACCCCCACCATCGCCCCGATCAAAGTGGCAGACATCGCCGTCACCGATGATGGACTGGGAACCAACAACTTGACGGTGACGGGAACGGACGCCGGCTTCTTTGAGATCACAGGCAGCGGCTTATACATCAAAGCTGGAACCGTTCTCGATTACGAAACCAGGACCAGCTACAGCGTCACCGTCAATGTCGACGACACAACTGTTGGCGTCACCCCCGACGCGACCGCGGACTATACCTTGGCGGTCACGGATGTCGTGGATGAAACCCCCGTCATCCCTTCCGTCTTCATTTCCGAAGTGCATCCCTCTGGCAGCGGCAACACCTCTTATTCAGCGGACTGGTTCGAGGTGACGAATAACGGCACGACTGCCGTGACCATTACCGGCTGGCAAATGGACGATAACTCGAACGGCACCGCGAAAGTTGCGCTCCGTGGCGTGACAAGCATCCCGGCCGGGCAATCGGCGATCTTCTTCGAGGGCCTTGCCGACGGTTCTACCGACGCAGCGAAGATCGCCAGTTTCTCGACCGCCTGGTTTGGATCTGCGACCCCGCCCGCTGGCTTCCTGATCGGGGCCTACGGCGGTGCTGGCGTGGGTCTGAGTACCGGGGGCGACGCGGTGAATCTCTTTGACGCAGGTGGCAACAGAATCACTGGCGTCAGCTTCGGCACAACCACCACGGGTGTCACGTTCGACAATCACGCGGGCCTCGGCAGCACCGCACTCCCGCTTCCGACGATTTCGACCTTGAGTGTCGTGGGAGTCAATAGTGCGTTCCTCTCCACCACAGCGGTTCCAGAGACTGGCTCGCCAGGAACCACCGGCAAGCTGATCATCTCCGAGGTCGCACCCTGGTCCAGCACGGCCGCCAATAGTCCCGTTGCCGCCGACTGGTTTGAGGTGACGAATCTGGGTGCCACTGCGGTGGACATCACGGGCTGGAAGATGGATGACAATTCGGAATCCCCCGCTGCGGCCGTGGCCCTGAATGGCATCACCAGCATCGCCGCTGGCGAGTCGGTGATTTTCATCGAAACCAATGATCTCTCGGGCAAGACTGCGACGTTCCTGCCCACTTGGTTCGGTACGAATCCGCCGGTGGATCTCCAGATTGGCAGCTACACCGGCTCGGGCATTGGCCTGAGTACGACGAGTGATGCCGTGAACCTCTATGACAGCAACAACGTGCGGCAGGCCAAAGTGTTCTTTGGCGCATCTCCCGCCGGCCCTAAGTTCCCGACCTTCGACAATGCGGCGGGCCTGACCAATGCTGCCATCTCGCAATTGAGTGTCGTCGGCGTCAATAGCGCCATCGTTGCGGTGAATGACGTGAAGGAGATCGGCTCTCCAGGGACGATCAGTAACTACACGCCTGTCGCCGGAAATGACAGCGAGACCACAGCAGAAGACGTAGCAGTGACGTTCAACGTTCTGACGAACGACTCGGATGCCAACTTGGATACGCTGACGATTGCCAGCTTTACCGTAACCAGCGATGGTGTCCTGGTGAGTAACGGCAGTGGCAGCTTTACCTACACGCCGGCGCTCAACTTCAACGGCAGTGACAGCTTTACCTACACAATCACTGATGGCAGGGGTGGCACTGCGACGGCTACGGTCAGCATCGGCGTGACTCTGGTCAACGACCAGCCAACCGCTGACGCCATTTCGGTCACGACCGATGAAGACACCGCCAAGGCGATCATGCTGAGCGGCAGCGACGTGGAAACGCTGGCAGCCAATTTGGTCTTCACGATCACTCAAGCCCCGGCGCACGGGTCGCTCTCCGGCAGCGGCGCGAATCTCACGTACATTCCGGCCGCTAACTACAACGGCCCGGATAGTTTTCAATACACAGTGACTGACAGCGGTGACGGATCGGACCCGGCACTGACGAGTGACGTGGCTACGGTCAGCATCGACGTGACTCCGGTCAACGATAAGCCTACGGCCGACGCCAAGTCGGTCGCGACAAGCGAGAATGTGCCAGTCGGCATTACGCTTAGCGGCTCTGATGTCGAAACACCAGCCGCCAGCCTCGTGTTCGCCATCACCACACAGCCGCTGCACGGCACGCTGGCGGTCAACGGGACTCAGGTTGTGTATACCCCGGCCATCGGCTACTCCGGTGCTGACAGCTTCAGCTATACGGTCACGGACAATGGTGACGGTGCGTCCGCGGAGTTAACCAGCGACGAGGTCATCGTCTCGATCAATGTGGCTTCCGCCAACGGCCAGCCCGTGGTGTTTGTCGGAAACGATCCGCTTCATCCGGGACAATCGGCGTTGTTCGTGTTCGGCACGAACCATAAAGATCACATCAAAATCGAGAGCGAATGCCACGACAGGATCGCAGTGGAAATCAAAAGCGCCGGCATTCGTTTCGAACAGATCTACATCGGCCCATTCAGTCGCATCGTGCTCTACGGTCAGGCAGGTGACGACCATATTGAAGTGGACGACGACACGTTCACCGAAGCCTGGCTGTTCGGGGGTGCCGACGACGATCATTTGCACGGAGGCGGGGGATCTAACATCCTGTTGGGTGGTGAAGGCGACGATTACCTGACAGCCGGCCGCGGCAGCGACGTATTGATTGGCGGCGTCGGCAGCGACCATCTGCAGGCCCGTCGCGGAGAAGACATCCTGATCGGAGGCACAACCGACTACGACGCGAACGCTGTTGCCCTGGCCGCAATTCTCGGGGAATGGAATTCGGTCGGCGATAACTATCTCACACGGATTGCCGCCCTGCAAAGTTCGTCGTCTGCCTACCGATTAAATGCCTCGACAGTCCATGACGACGGAGTCCGCGATCATCTGCAGGGCGACTCAGACTTGGATTGGTTTTTCGCCCACCTTTCCGGCAATAAAAAGGAGCGGGATCAAATCAGCGGCCTCACGAACGGAGAAGTGGTGACCGTCATCTGAGCCAGAAAAGACTCGCAGTTGATGAGCGGAGTTGCCGCTCGTCGTCGGCGTCAATATCAAGCCAACAGAAACTCGAGCCGTCCGGTCATCAAAGATCGGCGGCTCTTTTTGTGGTTCATCGTGAAATGAAATGCGCAGTATGGAAATGGGCATTTGTCGTCTGAACTCTCAGAGGACCGACGATTCCGGACCAAAGGTCCACCCATTCCAAAAGCCTGGGCCAAGCGACAGCGTCGGCCCAGGAAACAGACACCATGCCAACATTTCAGGCCCAACGGGCCGGCCATTCGGGCGTTGCTCTCATGAACTGGTTGGCCCGTTGGGCCGCAGTGATGGATTGACGCTCGTTGACCTGGCCCGACGCTGGGCCTCGGTCAGGCGATTAGAACGTTTGGGCCGAAGTCTCACGACTTCCGCAACCTGGATCGACGCTTCGGGGAAACGCCAACCTCGCGTAGTCATCCTTCAGACAACGATCTCAGCTTCAATGAAGCTTGACGGATCAGCTGCGTATGCTTTCTGCATCTGCTGCAGTGTCTTCCACCGGATCGAGTGATTGGGGCTTTCCAGAGTCGGCTGATCTTTCGGCAGACTGACGAGGCTGTTTTTACGAATCACCATTGCCCGGATTTTGCGAGTCCTGACTTCGCCGTCGCATTCGTTGGTCAGGCAGATCAGATAACGAATCGCATCGTGCGGTTTGCCGGCTTCTCGTCGGAAGAGTCCGTCCGCAAAAGTTTCGGACAACTCATTCAGCACGGCGTTGAGATAGAACCAACGGTCTTCTTTTGCAACAGGGACGAATGGATTGTCTGTGGTCGTCTTCTGAGCCGCTTTGATCAATCGTTCTACGGCCACCTTGTTCAGGAAGACATCTTCACAGGTCTTCTCCAGAATCGTGCGGATCAGCAGTTTGCCGTCGTGCAAAGTGTTGAGCGAGATATTCAGGCGATTGAAGAACTCACGATGTTTCCAGCTTCGAGCCGCTCGCCAGCGCCCGACAATCCAGCCCACGAGAGTGAATGCAGCGGCGGAAAGAAACTTGACCCAGTGGTCTGTGATCAGGTCGCGAAGGGAGTCAAGGAATTGCTGCACGGGCAATGATCTCCGCAAGGCCGACGGGTTAAAGCGCGAATCACGCTCCCGCATTCTGGCGACGTCACTCGGAGTTGACCAGCTACTGTTCACCCGCCGCTCCGCCGGCGGGGATTGCGGCTCGGATGGGCAACGCCTTGAGTAACTCCTGTAGCCGGATTCGTGAGAATTCGGAGGTGACCGGGTGACTCCGAAGTCTCACGACCCCGCTACGAACCCATCTCCTCATCGTTCGTGGCTGAATATCCTTAACGTCGTTGCCGGATAGCACCAGGCTACCCTGGCGTGAGATCTTCGACGCGAATCGAACCGGAGGCGAGTCCAGCCCGCAGCTCCTCGACATCCAGGGCCTGCAACGGGCTGATCTCGACAGGTTGTTCATCGTTGACCGAACAACCGGCCGTGGCCAGCCATTCCCGGGCAATGCGGTTGAGAGCCGCGCGGGATGTTTCGGCGGAGTCGGCTCCCGAGGCATTCTTCACGGGATTAAACTCACGCGATCGGTTGCCTTCGACAATGAGCGTGCGTTCCGCCAACGGGAGCGCGTCGAAGATGAACCGTTCGAGCTTGAGGGCGTTCGGATGTGTGGTATCCGCGGGTTGAACCAGCCGGCCGTTGTCGTCGAGACAGGGGACGTTCTTACGAGCCACATGCAATGGCAGGCCACGACCGTCCTCAGTCAGTTGCTGCAGGAAAGCTCGATCGAACACATGGATCGCGGTACTGCCGGCCCAGAAGATCCACTGACCGCCAGCATCACAGCGTGCAGCCTGTGCGGGCTTCAATTCGCTGTACTCGATGATTTCAGTGTGCCCATCAACATCAACAAGCACTCCCATGGGCTCGGTCGGACTTGTCTTGCGCACGACATTGGTCGTGATCTTTGAACCGTGCTGCACATGAAATCCGATCAGTGCAGGGTCGGCGATGATGGCAGTCGGGTTATCGACCTGGTGATAGAAAACGTGCTTGATGCCTTCCTGTTCCAGCTGCGTCAGCAGGCCGGCACTGTGGAGCGCCTTGATCAATCCGCCGTGGCCGTCCGGAGAAAGCGCCAGACTGCACGGTCCGCTCAGGAGCATTCTGCCGGTCATCGCATCAAGCGCCGGGAGGCTGCCCTGCGGAAAACAGGTGACGCTGTTCTTTGGTAACCCGAAGTATTCATGAGCCTCCAGAAACGCCGTGGTTTCCGCGTGAGTTGCGTCGCTGGTCATGATCAGCCACGGAATGGATGCTCCGTGTCGTCGTCGTCGCGCGAGAATCTGTTCGGCGAAGATTTGGAACAGAGTCCGATCCGAGACCGGTCCGATCGGAAACATGCCTTTCGGATGATCAAACCCCAGACGAGTTCCCTGACCGCCGGCGACCGTGACGACCGCGACTCTGCCCGCTCGAAGTTCTGCATCGCCCAGTCTTGCCGCAGCATCCCAGGTCAGCAAATCCCCGGGTGACTCGGGCTGGCGGGCAACCGATTCGGGAGCGGCAGCTCTTGCGATCCGGTCTGCGGCCAATTCAGCCCCGGAGGCATCCGACCCGATCTTCTGCCAGGTGGCGCGGAGCAGGCCAAAATCTGTATCCTGAATCTGAGCCAGGAGCTGCCGTTGCTCACCATCGGTCAGGACTGGCCAGAACTTCAAGACGTGGGACTGTGAAAACTGCTGCAATGTATCCTGAATGTGTACCGGGGCTGAGTTCATGGCGATGCTATAGGTGAAATTCCGGCTTGAGCTGATTCCGACAGGAGTTCTCTGAAGACACTCAGCAAATCGTGACGAACGGCTTCGGCCCACGTCGCTTTCCGTGCATCATCCAGCCACAACAGCTGTTCAACAAGAGAGGCCACAGACCGAGTGAGGCATCGGTGAACGCGATTCGTCACCAGACCCGGCGAATTCGCGTAATTGTTGTCACCGGACTCGGGCAGCCTGCCGGTCGCCACGAGCCGAAGTGGCGGAAAGTGGGGACAGAAGTTCATTTCACATCCCGGTCCGGGCTGAGCGGCTGTAAGTTTGGCCAACGAAAACGTTACAATGTCCGTAGGTCCGGCCGGACTTCCGCTATTCGGGCGGAACTTTCGACTCTGGTCGGCCACGACACCCGATTCACCAATCTTTTGAAGCACGAAAGACCCTCCGCGTGTCCGGTGAAGAAACGAACAGCGACGAACCGACAAAGCCGACAGGCGGTCAGATTCCGGTTCCGGCGGCTCTGAAATCTGTGTTTTCGGATGATTTTGACGATCCCGATCACCGGAAAGAAGCGGATGAACTTCCTGAAGATGAACAGCTGACGCCGGAACTGGTGGAGGAAGAAGCGATTCGCGGAGATTTCATGCTTCGCTGGGCGGTCGTATTTCTGGCCGTGTTGATGGCGTTTGGACAGCTGAACGAACTGAAACCGCTGGTTCTTGTCCGCTCAGGTGATTACATGCGGGCAAACGGATTTCTGCCTCCACGAGTCGACCAGTTCTCGCACACCGTTGAGGGACAGCCGGTGACCAACGTCAGCTGGCTGTTCGACCACATCGTCAGCCTGTCATTTCTCGCGGCCGGCGACAAAGGTCTGACGCTGTTGAAAGTGCTTGTGGCAGGGCTTTCTGCATGGCTGCTTCTGAGAATTTCCGTGCCTGGTGTTTCGACCTGGTGGAGTTCCATCTGCGCCATTTTTGCGGTGGTGGCATGCTCATCGGACTATTTGCCATTGCCGGAACTGATCACGATCCTGGGGATGACGCTGACGATGCGCATGCTGTTTCAGCATCGGCAGGGACAGGCGTCCGGGATGCAGTGGAAGCTGCCACTTCTGATTGCTGTCTGGTGCAACCTGGACTCGCGGGCCTGGGTGGGTGCGTTTGTGGTGGTGTTGTATGGGCTTGGAAACGGGTTGACCCGTCGAGGATTGATTCGGGCCGGTGCGAATTCGACAAGACTTCCCGGACCTCTGGCGGTGACTGCGATTGTGAGTGTTCTCGCTCTGGCCGTGAATCCGTTTCCGCTGAGTTCCGTCCTGGCACCGATCAACACCTACTCGATCGAGTATCCTGCGATGCAGTCACAGCGAAGCCTGACTACGGGAGCAGCGGCCGTCACCTTTGATAACCGCGTCGACTACTTTCCAGTCTACTATCCGGATGCCGTAAAACTGTTTGATCATTCCCAGGTCGCAGGGATTGCGATTCTGGTGATTGCCGTCCTGATCGTTCTGCTTTCGATCGGCAGTGAACAGGGAGAATCTCCGAAGTATCCGGTGCTGGCGACCGGAGGAGTTCGCGGGATCCTGAAGATTCTGTATGGAATCTCCGTGCTTTTCACCGGGCGACCGACTCGGGAGGCTGGTTTTCTGTTTGCGCTTCTCGGCATGATTCTCCTCGTCATGCTGGCCGCCCATGAACTTCCGGCCGCGGCCGTGGTGGCGGCTGTCGTCGCGGGAGTGTCCGCTCAGGACTGGTATCGCCGATCGTTCAATATGAAGTACACAACGGAAACGAAAGAACTGCTGTTCTCCCGAGGCGGGCGGGCCGCGACCGTGCTGGCATTGGCGGCGATCGGCTTTTGTGTGGTGGCGTCCCGGCTGCCCGGAGCAATGCCGCTGGGGTTCGGATTCGATAAGGAAACACGCACGACGATTGACACGTTTTCCGAACAGATCAGCAGCCTCAGTCCGGACGTACGCATCCTCCACACGCGCATCGAGCAGGGTGACCTGCTGATCTGGAACGGTCACAAGAGCTTTGTGGACAGTCGAGTTTTGCCGTTCGGCAGACCGAGCAATCCAGACTCTGTCTTCGGCAAGCATATCAACATCCGCAACATGCTGATGCAGCCCCCGGCGGAACCGCCTGAGACACCGGATCCCGTGGAAAAGGAGCGGCTGGAAAAGACCCTGCGCGAGAACCGGGAGGCTGCCGATGAGGCCATCGTCACATTCAGAATCACGCATGCAATCACACGACTGGCACCTCCGGGCAGACCGGATTATACGTCAATGATCAGCCTTGCAGGCTCCGGTGGCTGGTACATCGCCAGCCTTGGTCCTTCTGCTGTGATCCTGAGGCGAATTACGCCCGACATGACTGCAGCAGACGTCCGTGCGAACAGTCCTCCGTTCGGGAAAATGGCATTTCAGACGGCTGAGCCTGCACCGCCTGTTCTGCGGAATTTTGTATCGGCTCCGACGTTTTATGAAAAGCACGTCTATGGCAGCCGCCCGTCAACCAATAAGAACAAACGGCTGGCAGCACATTACATGTTTCTGTCGGGCGGTCGGCCTGAAGCGATTGACCAGGTATTGTCGGGGCTCTCAACGGCAACCCTGGCGATTCGTCACCTGAATCTGTCTTTGGCAGAAGTTCCGGATGATGCAGAAGCGTTCGAGATGCTTGCGCGCTGCTATATGCAGCTGGGCGTCATGGAACAGATATTGAGAGGCACGCAACCCGGCGGTCGCCTGCAGCAGCTGCGGTATTTTCAGACCGTGATGGCATTCCGTGAGGCGCTGGCCATTAATCCTGAGTCACTTGCCGCCTGGGACGGATTGCTGGCCGCATATCAGCAGATGAATCGGATCGATCTGGCCAGCGAGGCAATGGAACAGTGGCTGCAGCGTGCAGAGGCAAATCCCCCGGCCAAAGGACCTGAGTATGAAGAGTTTCTCACTCAGCGCTATGTTGAGCAACGCGAGTATCGCGATCAGTTAAGCGATATGGACATTCGCTTTGCCGAAGCAGTCGAGAAGCAGCAGCAACAGAAGCAGCAGAATCAACCAGCGAAAGCCGAAGGCACAGACGCTGCCAGGGCTCTGAACGAAACCGACGAGGCATACGACGTACTCACGCAGGCCGCAATTGCCAATTCCGGCGGTCTGCCCCGAAAGGCCCTGCAGTTGCTTCAGGAGAATAGCGTCCTCGTCAGGTTATTGCCGCACGGAAGTCTGCTGATCGGGCAGCTCCAGCTCGAAGCCGGTGATCTGGAGGAGGCTCATCGTTCACTGGCAGAGCTCAAATCCGCGGCACAGAGACAACCCCAGGCCTTTGCAGGATTTGATTGGCAGCTTCCGGTCGCGATGTCAGAGCTGGCAATTTGTGATTACGGTTCGGCTGCCTCGACGTGGGGTTCACAACTGGCCGACTTGAGGACTCAGGCATCGACTGCTGAACTCTATACCGAAGCGATGTTATCTCTGCCGCTGCCAACGACCAGTCCTCAGAAACCCAGCGCCGCGCCGGCAAACTGCGCGCCGACCTGCAATACGGTCACATCGAAGAGATCCT
>JANNGQ010000265.1:0-2616 GCA_031403975.1 Planctomycetota bacterium | reverse complement strand
ATCGCGACGTCCATCTCGATCTGGCAGTCGCCGACGGACCATGTTCAGGTGCGGAGTCCGTCCGGTTCTGGACCTCGGATCTGACAGCCGAATATGTGCGGCTGAATTCGGAATACACGACATAAGGAACGGCATGGAATTAAGTGTTGGCTTTGGCAGATCGAAAGGCGACAAATCCGGCAAGTCATTGTCGTGCAGCGCCCCGACGGGCAACGCCGTGAAGGATCTTGGGCAGCAAAAAGCGAGTAGCCGGGCGGTGTTTACGCTGAAAGCGTTGTATTCCAAAGCCTGGGGTCAGTGAGACGGTGAAGCCGTCGAGCGCCACCCCGGGTGGGCGATCCCCGACCGGAAAACTACGCTGAAAGCGTTGCACAAGAAACGCTGTGGAACACCTTCAGTGTTCAAATCCCATGGGCTGCGTTTCCTGGGGTGGCGCATTCGCTGCCGCGAATTGCTGACCCCAGGCTTTGGAGTGGAACGCCTTCAGCGTAAAACGCCGACGTGTGTTTTCTTTATGAAAAATCCTTCACGGCGTTGCGTGAAGGGACGAGACAGGGAGTCCTCCGAGGTGTTCGGCGAAATCTCGCTGTTTTTGTGGGATGGGTATTCCTGCCCGTCGATTGGCAGTGAGACAATACCGATCAAACGACCTGGCAGCGAAAGGACTCGTCTCGCAGATGACGTCCCGCCCGTTGAATCGAAGTCGGAAAAAGATGTCCAGCCTGCAGTTTTGAATTTTACACAGCAAGAGTCATGCTTCAGCGTCAGCGCAGACACAACTCCCGTCGCGATGTTCTTCGAGCCGGCTCGGTGAGTCTGCTCGGATTGTCATTGCCGGAACTGCTCAGGGCCCAGGCACTGGCCGCTCAGCAGAAGAGCCTTGCGGCCAGCGGCAGGGCCAAGTCCTGCATTCTGTTATTCATGTGGGGCGGCCCGGCGCATCAGGACACTTGGGATTTGAAGCCCGAAGCTCCTGTTGAGATCCGCGGTGAATTCAGGCCGATCGACACGAATGTCCCGGGCATTCAGATCTGTGAGCACTTCCCCCTGCTGGCTCAGCGGATGCAGCACCTCGCTCTGATCCGGTCGATGACGCATTCCAATGTGGATCATCTGACGGCGACTCATTATCTGCTGACAGGCAAACCGCCGCTGCCGTCGGATGATTTGCGGAAGGATTGGCCGCACTTTGGTTCGGTGCTGGCTCAATTGGGACGAGGACGCGAACCGCTGCCGCCGTTTGTATCGATGCGACCAAAGCTGGACAACGACGTCCCGCGATTTGTCGAACAGAGTCACGGCCAGTTCGCCGGATGGCTCGGGCCGACATGGGATCCTCTCACGATCGACGCGGACCCATCCCGGGCCGATTACCGAGTCGGTGAAGTGGAGCCGCTGGACGGTGTCAGCGAAACTCGCATGGATCACCGCAAGACTCTACTGAGTTCGCTCGAGCGGTCGACTCAAAGACTGCAGGAGCTGGATTCATTGAAATCCATGGGCCGGCATTACTCACGGGCATTCGATCTGCTCGCGTCGGCTGTCGGGCGTTCGGCATTTGATCTGACCGAAGAACCGGAGGACGTTCGGGAGGCGTATGGAAAGAATCCGCACGGCCAGTCCGTCCTGCAGGCGCGGCGGCTGGTCGAACGTGGTGTCCCGCTGGTCACCGTGTTCTGGCCGAACGACGGCATCAAGAACGTCAGCGTCTACTGGGATACACACAGCAAGAACTTCATTGATCTGCGAGACCGGCTGATGCCTGTGGCCGACAGAGCATTCTCGGCACTGCTCGATGATCTGCAGCAGCGAGGCATGCTGGATGAGACGCTGGTCATCTGGAGCGGTGAGTTCGGACGGACGCCGAAAGTCGGACAGCGCAACAGCGATGCGGGTGCCGGGCGAGACGGTCGTGATCATTGGCCGAACTGCTTTACGTCGGTGCTCGCCGGCGGCGGTGTTCGAGGAGGACAGGTCTACGGAGCCAGCGACCGATCAGCCGCCTACCCGTCGCTGAACCCGGTCAATCCAATCGACCTTGCGGCAACGGTCTATGAACTGCTCGGAGTTCCCGCGAATCTGGAACTGACCGATCTCGAAGGTCGGCCACATGTGATCTGTCCGGGAACACCGATCCGGGAAATCCTCTTGTGATGTGTCACGTATGAATCTTTGAGTTTCCGAAAGGGCTGTCGGCTTTATCGTGGGGCCGGCTTCCAGCCGGCCTGGTCGGTTTTATCGTGGGGCAGGCTTCCAGCCGGCCTGAGCGATTCAAAAGTACATGAGTTTTTTCAAACCCAGGCCGGCTGGAAGCCAGCCCCACAAAACCCCAGGCAGGCTGGCAGCCTGCCCCACAAGGAATCGAAACTCATCCGACAGTCCCTGGCTGGATGGCGTCTGAACAACGAAATGGGGCAGTCGAATTATTCCACTGCCGGCACGTTGTCGTGAAGTCGGTTCCACCAGATGGACAGCCATTCGCGGTGACCGGACGGAGTCGCATCCCCATGATTCCCCACCGCGAGATCGACGTCGCCGTCGGCATCAAAATCCCCGACCTCAAGCGCAAGGTGGCCAGGAGCTGAATTCTCCAGGCGATGGGGCAGAAACTGTCCG